>JAPPPC010000832.1 GCA_028817685.1 Rhodospirillaceae bacterium | reverse complement strand
ACTACATCCAGAACGGCGACATGATCACCGTCACCGCGCCGGTCGGCGGCGTCACATCGGGCCAGGGCCTCCTGG
Organism: Rhodospirillaceae bacterium; assembly: GCA_028817685.1. GTDB lineage: Bacteria > Pseudomonadota > Alphaproteobacteria > UBA8366. Next base: position 8,041 of record JAPPPC010000832.1, on the reverse strand, counting down.
TCGGCAGCCTGTTTGGCGTCGTCGCCGCAACCGCAGCCGAGGGCGAAGCCGCCGAGATCGCCACCACGGGCGTGTTCGTCCTACCCAAGGACGCTGCCACGGTCATCGATCCGGGCGACCGCGTCGCCTGGGATGATACCGCCAAGGAGATCGCCCAACCCGGTGTCGGCCTCTATCCCGTCGGCATCGCGGTCACGGCGGCCGGCAATGGGACCACGACCGTTCGGGTGCGGCTGGATGGGATCGCGACGGCGGCGGCGTAAAAAGCCGTTTTGCTCTAAAACGGCTTTTCATCCCCAACGACGTTGACACACCCTGCCGTTGCCCGCCACGGGTTTGTTGACACAGTGTTGACATGACTTTTCGGAGGGATGGGGCGGAGAATCAAAAAGCCCGTAACCTATTGAGGTTACGGGCTTAATTGGTTGCGGGGGCAGGATTTGAACCTGCGACCTTCAGGTTATGAGACGATTCTTGGTTTGTTCTCGCGGCTTCGAATGATTACGCAGAAATGCGCTAACTTGTTGATATAACTTGATAATATGGCGATCCAGGCTTCTAGTGGTTTCGAACCAACGCGCGGTGACTTTCGCCCTCATGCGTCCATGGTGAGTCCATGGATTATCGGCGGGTCGCAGCGAGTTAATCGAAACCATCTCGCGAAGGAGGCTCCTGCCCCATGCCCAAGATCACCAAACGCCTTGTCGAGTCCGCCGAAGTTCGAGACAAGGACTACATCATTTTCGACAGCGAAATCCCGGGCTTCGGCGCTCGCATTTTGCCCAGCGGCAAACGCTCTTATCTGGTCCAGTATCGCATCGGTCGGAAATTCCGACGCATGAGCCTCGGCCTCCACGGCATCCTCACGACTGAGAAAGCGCGCGGAGAAGCAATCAAGGTTCTCGGCCGAGTGAAGGATGGTGACGATCCGGCGGGCGTCCGTGAGAAAGCCCGGAACGAACTCACCATCGACGGCCTCTGCCGACGTGTCATCGATGAGCATGCTGCCCAGCATTGTAAACCCGGCACGGTCGTCGGCTACCGCTACTACGCCAAGGCCTACATCCGGAGCCGGATCGGCCACCTGCGCGCCGGCGAAGTCGAGCGCTCGGACATCGCCAAGTTCCATCACGACCTTCGCCACACGCCGGTCCAGGCCAATCGGTGCCTCCAATTTTTGTCCAAGGCGTTCAACCTGGCTGAGGTTTGGGGACTGCGCACTGACGGCACCAATCCCTGCCGACACATCAAGAAATACCCCGAGAAGAAACGAGAGCGCTATCTGACCAAGGATGAACTTGCACGGCTTGGAGAGGTACTGCGGCAATCTGAACAGGAAGGTATTGAGAACCAATCGGCCATCAATGCCCTGCGCCTTCTGATTTTCACCGGGTGCCGTTTGTCCGAGATAATGACCCTCAAGTGGGACTACGTCGATTTCGAGGGCCCGGCGCTCCACCTGCCTGATTCCAAGACCGGCGCGAAGACCGTCCACATCGGCGCGCCAGCACTGCAGGTGCTCAGCAAGATCGAACGGATCGAAGACAACCCCTGGGTCATCACTGGGAAAAATCCGGGAGCACATCTCACTGATCTCCAGCCGCCCTGGCGGCGTATCCGCAAGCAGGCTGGCATTGCAGATGTGCGCATTCACGACCTTCGCCACACTTTCGCCTCGACCGCCGTATCGGCTGGCCATGGGCTGCCGATGATCGGTAAATTGCTTGGTCACACGCAAGTTCAGACCACGGCTCGCTATGCCCACCTCGCGGCTGATCCCGTGAAACTGGCAGCAGATGCCGTTGCGGGATCTCTACTGGATTTATTGGGATCATAGACCTGTAGAGGGAGAAGAACTGGATTCCAACCCTCTCTTTCTCATATGAGAAATGGATCTCCCGGCTCGACGAGTTTGTCTCAATCTCTGTATCGGATTCTCTCCGGCATTTCAAAGGCGCCAGGGGCCTACGACTTTGCGCCGGCCAATGCATGAACTGATCGCAAGGATAGGATCCGAACTTTCGCTCTTCAGTTTTTGGGCCTGATAATGTTGAAGGTATATTTTATTTTATATCAATATGTTACTTGATTTACAATTGCCCAATGCTGCAATCATGCAACAAGTGGATTGGCACGGAATCAATACGAAAAAGTGTCATTCCACGAGAACAATCGAACCACAGAGATACCGAAATGGAATCGTTGCAATTGCTTCTAGCGGGCTGGATGTCAGAAAACCCCGTTCGCCTGTTGCACCGCGCGAACGTACTTCAGGATTGTTTCCAGTTGCTGGTCGTTGACGCCGTCGACGGGGGGCATGTCGCCGAATTGCCAGTGGTGCGCCTTGGCGCCGCGTTTCGGTGCTAGGAAAAAGGCGCCGTCACCGTGGTGGCCGGGGTGATAGATCTTGCTGATGAAGGTGGGGCCCTTGTCGGTTCCCCGGGCCGTGTCCCCGTGGCACGAGGCGCAAAAGGCGTCGTAGTTGAGTTTCCCGAGGTTCAGTTCCGGGGTCATCTCTGGCGCAACAGGGTCTTTGAAGATCGCCCGCTGAGACGCCGTCACGCCGAACGCGGCGGTTATGACCAAGGCGCCCGCGAGGACGGACGCTCCGATTGTTTTCTTTCGTGTCATTTTAGTCGACCTCTCATTTGTGAAATGTGGATAGGGAGAAGGTAATCTCGGTTTCCTGGCCGTTGACTTGATTCATATCAACGCTGGCCCAGTTTGGCTGGCGTACAATCTCCGCATCGTTGACCGGCATTCGGGAGAAGAAAAAATGGCCCATAAGCGGGTTGGTATGATTGCCGCAATTCTCGCAACCGCCACAACTGCTATGACAGTTGGCACGCGCGTCTTCGCCGATCAGGGGCACGGGTACGAAACCATGCATGGCTGGGAAAGCGGTTGGCATGGTTGGCTGATTGGGCCCATGATGATGACCGCGTTCCTGATCATTGCGGTCATTGCCATCGTTCTTGTCGTTCGCTGGCTCGCGCCATCGGTCGATCCTCGTTCGGGGCCGGCGAGTGAGAAGTCGCCACTCGATATTCTTCGCGAACGGTTTGCTCGGGGCGAGATCGATCAGGCCGAGTTCGACGATCGGCGCCAGGCTCTGGGCGGCTGATACGCCAAATACCGGTTGTTGGGCGAGCAGCGACATCCTGCTACTCCTGCCCATTTTCAACAAAGTAACGCGCGAAGGCCTCGGCCTCGTCGCTCGACCAGTCGGCGGGGCCTAGGAGGGCGCCGACGATGTTGCTGTCCGGGCTGATAAACAACGTCGTCGGCAGACTGCCGGACGCGAATGCCTGCATGGCCTTCTGATCCCCCATGTAGATCGCCAATTTGTCCAGCTTGAACGCGTCGTAAAACTTCCGTACCAGCGCACGGGAGTTATCGAGCGACAGAGCGAGCACTTCGAACTTGTCGCCGCCGAGCTTGCCTTGAAGTGCATTGAGCGACGGCATCTCCTCGATGCACGGCGGGCACCACGTCGCCCAAAGATTCAAGAAGACGACTTTCCCCTTGAGATCGGCCAGCGTCATCACCTCGCCGTCCGGTCCCTTGAAAGCGTAATTCGGCACCGGGCGAGGGTTCTTCAAGATCGACGCATCCCGCATGTCGCCGCTGAACTTCGGCGCGTGCTGGTGCCAACTCGCGCCCGCCAAGCTCGGGACCAGGAGGACGATCGCCAGGATGCCGGCAACTATGCTTCTTCCCAATATCGTCATTGTCATTTCTCCCTTGCTATCAGATCAGATCTTCTCCGCGCGGAGCCGAAGTGCATTGCCGATCACCGAGACCGAACTCAAACTCATCGCCGCCGCCGCGAACATCGGGCTCAAGAGGAGCCCGAAGAATGGATACAGAATGCCTGCCGCGACCGGCACACCGCCCGCGTTGTAGATGAAGGCGAAGAATAGGTTCTGTCGGATGTTCCGCATGGTCAGCTGGGCCAGCCGACGGGCACGGACAATGCCCGTCAGATCGCCCTTCACCAACGTGATGCCCGCGCTCTCGATGGCAACGTCGGCACCGGTTCCCATGGCGATACCGACATCGGCCTGCGCCAAGGCCGGCGCGTCATTAACCCCGTCACCCGCCATCACCACCTTGCCGCCGTTTGCCTGCAATTCCTGGACGATACGTGCTTTGTCGTCCGGCAGAACATCGGCGCGCACCTCGTCGATACCGAGGTGGGCCGCAACCACGTTCGCCGTCCGCTCTGTATCACCTGTCGCCATGACGATGCGGAGACCGGCTGCATGGAGCGCCTTCAGGGCGTCCGCCGTCGTTTCCTTTACCGGATCGGTTACGCCCAAGAGGCCCGTGAGAACACCCTCCACCATGACGTACATCACGGTCTGACCTTCACCGCGCCAGTTGTCGGAAACATCGGCGGCCACGTTCGGATTGCCGCCTTCATCGACAACCAGCTTGGCATTGCCGAGCGCCACGCGACGACCTTCGATCGTCCCGACGACTCCCTTACCGGTGATCGCCTCGAAATCGGACGAGTCAGTCAGGATCAAATCGCGATCAAGGGCGCCGTTGACGATCGCTTCCGCGAGCGGATGTTCGCTCCCTCGTTCCAGAGAGGCCGCAAGTCTCAGAATCTCCCGTTCATCGACGCTCCCCAGCGCATGGACCGTCGCCAGTGTCGGCTTGCCGAGGGTGAGGGTGCCAGTCTTGTCGATGATCAAGGTATCGACCTGGGCAAGGCGTTCCAGTGATTCTGCGTCCTTGATCAACACGCCGGCATGAGCGCCCCTGCCCGTCGACACCATGATAGACATGGGCGTCGCGAGCCCAAGCGCACAAGGACACGCGATGATCAGAACCGAGACAGCGGCGACGAGCCCGTAGGCCATCGAAGGGGTGGGGCCCCAAATCGACCACGCGATGAAGGCGACGATGGCAACGGCGATCACGCCGGGCACGAACACGCTGGCGACCTGGTCGGCCAGTTTCTGTATGGGTGCCCGGCTGCGTTGCGCTTCCGCGACCATGTCAACGATCCGAGCCAACACCGTTCCGGCACCGATCCGCCGTGCCTCGACAATCAGCGATCCCGTTCCATTCACCGTCGCGCCTGTCACCTCGTCCCCGGCGACTTTCTCCACCGGGACCGGTTCGCCGGTCAGCATGGACTCATCGACCGATGACCGCCCGTCGACGACCAGACCATCGACCGGGACCTTGTCACCAGGCCGGACGCGGAGCCTGTCACCGATGGTGACCTGATTGAGCGGCACCTCCTCTTCGCTTCCATCATCCCGGATCAACCGTGCCGTATGCGCGGCGAGGTCCATTAACGCCCGGATGGCGTCTCCTGTTCGCTCCCGAGCCCGTAGCTCAAGCATCTGGCCGAGAAGGACCAGGACGATGATCACCGCCGCCGCCTCGTAGTAAACGCCGACGTGACCGTCCGGTCCCCGGAAGCCTTCGGGGAACACACTCGGCGCGACCGTTGCGATCAGACTGTAAGCGAAGGCAGCCGCGACACCGAGGGCGATCAACGTGAACATGTTGAGGCTTCGATTAACGACCGATTTAACACCGCGTTCAAAGAACGGAAACCCGCACCAGAGAGCCACCGGCGTCGCCAGGAACAGTTCCAACCAGATCGACGCCGTCTCGCCGAACACGTCCCGTACGGGGAGGCCGACGAGCGGGCCCATGGTAAGAATCAACAGGGGCACGGTCATTGACGCGCCAATCCAGAACCGCCGAGTGAAATCGATCAGTTCGGTATTGGGCTCCTTCTCCGGCATGGCAGCATTCGGTTCCAAGGCCATCCCGCAAATCGGGCAATCGCCGGTGACGTCCTGAACGACTTCGGGATGCATCGGGCATGTGTACGTCACCTTGGCGGCCTGGAAACCGCCGGCCTTCTCCAGTGCCATGCCGCACATTGAGCACGTGCCTGGGGTCTCTTGTTGAATGCCCGGACACATTGGGCAGAAATAGTGCCCTGCCGGCACGTCGTTGGGCGGTCGTCCGTGCGCGCCGTCGTTGTGGCTATGGCAACAGGAATGCGCGCCGTCAGCGGCGCCATCGGATTGCAGATAGCGTTCGGGATCGGCCTCGAACTTCTCCTTGCAGCCAACACCGCAGAAGTGATGCGTTTCTCCCTCATGGTCGACACGCTGGGTGGATGTCGACGGGTCCACCTGCATGCCGCAAACCGTATCGGTGACGCGGAGATCCGCCGGGTCTTCGACCTGTTTGTCCATATTTCTATTCCGTCTTTCCGATCGACCGGGTGTCGATCTCTTGCTGGCGTTCGAGGATTTCGCGGGGCCAGTTGCTCTTGATGAAGGCCAATACGGCGACGATTTGCCTGTCCGTCAGAGTATCTTCGTAAGCCGGCATGTCGCTCTCGTAATCCTTCAATCCGAGCGCGCCGCCCGTTCCGCGCTTGGTGATCTCGAACAGCACCTCGTCAGCGTGATGCCAGGTGTGTCCGGTCTTGTTGTGAGGTGGTGCGGGCAGCTTCCCGTCGTCCCCGCGTTGACGCCAATTCTTCTGGCCTTCCAGTTTCGCACCGTGACATCCCGCGCACATGGCCGCGTAGATATTTCGGCCCTCGGCGACGAGGTCCGCGTTTTCTGGATCGGCATACGGTATGGCGTTGGCGGTCCAAAAAAAAGAGACGGCGAGCACGACGATCACGATGGTAGACGCACCAATCCACGCCGCCGGAGATCGGATGATTTCTCGGCCTCCGCTCATGCGACCCTACCGCGGCATCGTGTGGCGACGACGGACACCGTCATGCCCAGCCTTGGCCAGATCATCCAGGATCGGACAGTCGGGGCGATCGTCCCCGTGGCATTTGTCGACCAGTTCACCGAGGACGGCCTTCAACCCCAGCAACTCTTCGATTTTCCGTTCGATGTCGGCGAGATGGTGCTTGGCGATCCGCTTGACGTCCGCGCTGGACCGCTCCCGGTCCCGGTAAAGCGACAGCAGTACCCGGCATTCCTGCAGGCTGAAGCCGAGACTTCGGGCCCGCTTCAGGAACAGAAGCGTGTGAACGTCTTTACTACTGTAGGAGCGATAGCCGTTCGCCTGGCGTTCAGCCGGATTGATCAATCCCTCTTTTTCGTAAAAACGAATGGTTTTCGTTGGCAATTGGCTTTGTTCCGCCGCCTCGCCGATGCGCACGGCAGGTCTCCTCAGCGGTTAGAGGAATTATTGTAAAGCTTCCAGAAGGTGGAAGGTCAAGAGAGGTCGGTGCTGCCCGGAAAACCACTTTCTAGCGACAAGGCCAAGCCTCGCGGAACGCACGCGCCAGCGACGCATCCGCCGAATTGGGATGTTCGGCGGGATTGCGTTCCAGCCAGTCGACGCCGACAGTCATCAAATCGTAGACCAACACGCTTTCCGGGATGCAGGCCTGTACGTCCCGGATGGACACGCTTGCCAAACGTTGACGCAAATCTTGGACATATGTCGCGCATTCCGCCAAGCCGGCATCCATCCCACTGAAGTTTAGATCGTCATCCTCATCGACCAAGTCACAATGCTCGAGGAAATCGTCTCCCGTTTCCGGGTGGTGCGCAGCCACTTCTTGGCTTTGAACAACGAAGGACCCTGCGAACAACAGATAGAACAGCATTCGACTCATTGTTTGGCCTCTCTTCATCAAGTCAGTTTCGCTGTCGCGGTGACCCTATTGTCGTTTCACACAGAGCCGCCCGACTGCGGTTTAAGGCGCCGTTCCCGCCAAATTTTGAGAAACGCCGCTGTTTGCAGCAGGGCGACCGTCCCTACGAGAAATCCGAACGGCCATTGCGCCCAGTTCGGGTCGGGTAGCTTTTGGTGGAAGTGGAGGAAATGAAGAAACAGAAAGTAGGCTGTGTGGACGATGACCAGCATCCAGAGGACGTATGAACTTTGCTGAAGGAATTTCCAAACTGTACCACCAAGGACCTTTTGGCTCAGATCGTTGGATGAGCAGGCAAGAACCACACCGTAGATGAGAGCAAGGATGCCAATACTGTTGGCCAATCCGAACCCATGTTGGACCATCACG
>JAPPPC010000817.1 GCA_028817685.1 Rhodospirillaceae bacterium | reverse complement strand
GAACATGCTGGAGGAGGCGCGGGCCAAAGGGATCTATGGCGAGCTGATCACCGGTGACATGACCCAGCCGATAGATCTCGGAGGACGGGACTATGGCGCTGCGATCGGGGTCGGATGTTTCGGTGGCGGGCATCTGGGGCCGGAACACCTCGCCGGGCTGATCCGCACGGTCCGGATCTACGGGCTGTTGGTGTTCTACATCAACGGCATTCCCTACGAGGAAGACGACTATCCCCACCATTTCGAGGCGCTCGAGGAACAGGGCGGCTGGCGCGTGTTGAAGACCGAGGAATCGAACTACATGCAGGCGCTCGACCGGCCGGGCTGGGTCGTCGTCGGGCATCGGACTTGAGGGGCATCGCGATGCTGATATGGGACGCCCATGCTGGGTTCGAGCTGAAATCGGTCGCCGACCTGGAAACGCTGTCGGTCTGGAAGGCGGCTGGCGTGGGATTTCTTTCCGTCAATGTCGGATACGATGTGGTGCCCTGGCAGAGCACGGTGAAGGCGCTGTCCCTGGCGCGCGACTGGCTGCGCGAGACCGAGGGCTACCGGCTGGTCGGAACCGCCGCGGAGATCGATGCGGCCGTCGCGGATGGCGACATGGCCGTGGCTTTCGATATCGAGGGGATGAATGCGCTCGACGGGTCGGTCGATATGGTGCGCTTCTACCGTGACCTCGGCGTGCGCCAGATGGTTTTCGCCTACAATCTGAACAACGCGGCCGGCGGCGGCTGCCACGATGATGACAGAGGTCTGACCGAGTTCGGCCGCACTGTGATCGCCCAAATGAACGAGCTCGGGATGGTGATCGACTGTTCCCATTGCGGCTATCGCACGACCATGGAGGCGATGGAAGCCTCACGCGACCCGGTGGTGTTTTCCCACTCCAACGCATGGGCATTGCGCGACCACGAGCGCAACATCCGCGACGATCAGGCCGTCCGCTGCGCCGAGATCGGCGGCGTGGTAGGGGTGAACGGTATCAATCTGTTCGTGGGCGCAGACGACACGGCGACGGAAGGCATCGTCGATCACATCGACCACTATTTGAACCTGGTCGGTGCGGAGCATGTGGGAATCGGGCTGGACTATTTTCATCCGGTGGACGACGGCCCGGGATTTGAGGAGACGCTGGCCGGCAACGACCGCTACTGGCCGAAATCGCAATATCCCGATATCGACGTTCGCTGCGCGGCGCCTTCCCAGCTTGCCGAAATCGCCGAAGAGATGCGCCGGCGCAAGCACCCCGAGACCACCGTCGAGAAAGTGCTCGGCGGCAACTTCCGGCGGATCGCCGACGAAGTTTGGAAATAGCGGTTAGCGCCGCTGCCGCGGATCGAGCAGGTCGCGGATCGCGTCACCCAGCAGGTTCGTGCCGAACACCGCCGCGCTGATCGCGAGACCGGGGAAGATGACGAGCCAGGGCGCGGCGCGGACATATTCCGCCGCGTTTTCCGACAGCATCCGGCCCCAGGATGGGTAGGGCTCCGGTACGCCCAAGCCCAGGAAGGAGAGCGATGCCTCCGTCAGAATGGCGGAGCCGAGTTGCGCGGTTGCGATGACGATCAGCGGCGCCAAGGTGTTGGGCAACACTTGTTTGATGGCGATGCGTATTTCGGTCATGCCGGCTGCGCGGGCGGCCTCGACGAAGGGCATTTCGCGCAGCGCCAAGGTATTGGAGCGGACAACGCGGGCCACGTCCGGCACCAGCGGGATCGAGATCGCGATGATGGTGTTCTCCAGCGACGGGCCCAACGAAGCGGCCATCACCAGGGCCATCACGAGCAGCGGCAGCGCCTGCATGATGTCGATGATGCGCTGCATGATTAGGTCGAACCAGCCCATCAGGAAGCCGGACATCAGCCCGACAATGACACCGAGTCCGCCACCGAGCAGCACGGAAAACACGCCCACGGCGAGCGAAATGCGGGCGCCGTGGATGATCCGGCTCAGCATGTCGCGGCCCATGAAATCGGCGCCCATCACATGTTCCGCATTCGGCGCCTTTAGCGAAAGCGCGGCGTTGGTCTGCAAGGGATCGTGCGGCGAGATCACGTTGGCCAGCGCCGCCGACAGGACGAAGACAACACAGATCACCGCACCGATGGCACCCAAGGGGAAGCGGCGGCACAGATGCAGGAACGCATCCATGCGGGTCGATACATGCGCGCCGGCGCGGGTGAGTTCGGCTTGGTGGTCGATCTGAGCCATAGGGGCTTGATACAGAACCCGGACGGTGTCCGGCAAGCCCGTTGCTAATGTGCGACAGGCAGTGTGAAGAAAAACGTGCTGCCGACCCCAAATTCGGAGTCGAAGCCGATCGTGCCGCCATGCTCCTCGATGATCGATTTAGAGATATTCAACCCGAGGCCCGTACCCCCCTTCGCACGGGAGTTCGAAGCATCCACCTGGGTGAATTTGTCGAAGATGTGCTCGCTGCGGTCCGCCGGAATGCCCGGCCCCGTATCCGCGATCGACACGCGTGCCGTACCGTTGTTCCTGGTCACGGTAATTTCGACATTGTCGCCCACGGGCGAGAATTTCGCGGCGTTGGACAAAAGGTTTGCGACGACTTGTGTCAGGCGGTCGCCGTCGCCCCGGACACGTGTGTCGGCGTCCATCTTCCCGAATAGGAACTTGACGCCATATTCCTCCGCATAGCCGCTGTTGGCGACGACCGCTTCGGTGACGAGATTATCGAGGCGCAACGAAGTGAAGTTGTATTCCAGTTTTCCGGTCTCGATACGCTCCATATCGAGAATATCGTTTACCAGGCGTGTCAGCCGGTCCGTGTTTCGGTTCGCAATCGCCAATATCTCTTTGGACTTTTCCGATATACCCTCGACTGCGCCGTCGACCAGCAAGCCCAGCGAACCTTTGATCGACGTCAGCGGGGTTCGCAGTTCATGGCTTGCCAGGGCCAGGAACTCGGATTTCGCGGCATTCGCACGTTCGGCTTCTTCTTTCGCAGTACGGAGTTCGGCTTCCGAGCGCCGTCGCTCTTCCAGTTCGGTCTCCAGTCGTGTGTGGATGATCGCGCGGCGGGCGAAGAACACGAGCACAAGCCCGATCACAGAGATGAGTCCCGCAACCGCATACCGCACGGCTCGAACATCGTCGAGAGTCATCAGCGTGTCGACATAGGCGGTACCGATGACGGCGACGAGCGGAAAGTCACCCACCTTGCGGTAGGTCCACAGCCGGGTGACCCCGTCGACGATGCTGGTTTGCCGGTAGCTGCCGGTGTCGCTCTTCGGCAGTTCCTCCCACAATTTGGATTGCGAGACCGTCTTGCCGATGCCATCGAATCCTTTCTGTGACTGGCGAATGCGGATGCGTTTATCCAGTCCGACGAGGGTCGCCGAACTGTTGCCGCCGATGCGCATGGATTCGAAGAAGTTGAGAAGCTGCGGAACCTTCACGGCCGCGAATATGAGACCCTTGAACTTGCCATCCGCGGCGGTGATGCGTCGGACCAGCCGCACGGTAAGCAGTCCCGTGTTCCGTCCTTTACGGGCAGAGGAGATGTACACCGTATCCGCGGTATTCGCCTTCTGAAACTTGAAATAGTCGCGGTCGCGCGCATGCGTGCCAGGCTTGATCTTTCGTTCTTTTTTGCCAGTAGAGATCAACTTGGGGACACCATTTGCGTCCATCATCGTGATGTGTGACAGAATCGCCGTGCTGGGGGGCACGGCCGCCATGAACTGTCGGACCGATTCGAGGGTCCCGTCACGCAGATAGATCCTGCGCACCGCCTTGATATAGTCGTCGGCGTACTGGAACGTCGTATTTGCGTGACTTTCGAAAAATTCCGTCAAACGTTGCGCGTGGAAGGCCGTTGCTTCCAAGGCGGCATTTTCTTCGCGGGATGTAATCGTATAGGTCGCTGTCCAGGTGACGGCGAGCAGAACCGCCAGGGCCAACAATAGGAACGGTACGCCAGGCAGATGGCGGTTTCGGGCCGCCTTGTCTCCGGTAAGCGCGAACAACCGAATGCGTCTCCGCGGTGTTACGTCTGCTGTAGTCATCGTCATACCCTAAAGTCGAAGGGTTGAATATTCCGTTATTCATTGCGTGAGATCGCCTGGTCGGGCAGGAACTGCGCCATGGACACGCTCGCGATTTTCGACCCGGCCTATTGGTGGGACACGCTACCGGCAGCCGATGTGCTGATCGTGGTGGTCTGCGCCTTTGTGATGGGCGGGCTGGTCAAGGGATTGATCGGCGGTGGGCTGCCCAGCATCGTGGTGCCGATCATGGCGCTGGTCGTCGAGCCGGCTTGGGCGGCGGCGGTAACCGTTATTCCCGTCATGGCGACCAATATCTGGCAGGCGGTCGATGGCAACCGGGCGATGGCCGTGTTGCGGCGCTTCTGGGTCTATTTCGGCTGTTTGGCGCTCGGTGTGGCCGCCGGGTCGCAAATCCTGGTCGGTTTGCCGCCGCAGACGGCGGCGTTGCTCATCGGTGTCGCGGTCGTGCTGATGAGTCCGATTGCGATTGCCAGCAACCGGTTCCACGTCTCCCAACGGCGCGAAACCTGGCTCAACCCTCTTGTCGGCGGCTCCATGGGGGTGATGGGGGGCACGACGGTTATCTTCACACCGACCTTGATCTATTTCGCAGCGCTGCGCGTCGATAAGGACACCTATGTGACGGCAGCGGCGCTGACAGCCCTGTTTTGCATGGTACCGCTCTATCTTGGGCTCGGCTTCTCCGCCGCGCTGACCTGGGAGGTCGCACGCGCTTCGCTTGTCCTGCTGATCCCGACGATGGCCGGCTATTTCATCGGACGCGCGCTGCGCGGGGCGGTATCGGAACGTGCGTTCCGGATGATCCTGACCGCGAGCCTCGTCCTGATCGGGATCGGTCTCGTCTATAAGGGCGTGTTCAGCTAGCCAGGATCATGTCCGCCGCTTTCTCGGCGATCATGATCGTCGGGGCGTTGGTGTTGCCGCAGACCACATTCGGCATGACCGAGGCGTCGACCACACGCAGCCCGTCCAACCCATGCACTTTGAGGGACGGATCGACCACGGCCATAGGGTCCGTCCCCATCTTGCAGGTGCCCGCCGGGTGCCAGTTGGAGGCGCCGGTGCGCCGGGCATATTCAAGGAAGGCGTCATCGTCCTGGGCTTCCGGCCCGGGCGTCATTTCGAAGCTCATATAGGGCTGCATGGCCGGCGCTTCCATCATGCGGCGCGCCATCCACATGCCGGCGATCGTCGTACGGCGATCGTTCTCGGTCGCGAGCATATTGTGCCAGATACCGGGCTGCGCCTTCGGATCGGCCGATTTTGCGTGGACGTGACCGCGGCCTTCCAGCCGCAGCATGGTCACGCCATTGGTGACGCCGGGCTCCTTGTCCAGCTTGCGGTCCTCGATGGCCTTGTAGGAGCCGGGAAAGATTTGGAACTGCACGTCCGGCGTCGCCAACTCCGGCCGTGTGCGCACAAAGGCGCCGATCGGTAAGGTCGGCAGGGTCAGGGCGCCCTTGCGCTGCAGATAGTATTTGATGCCTTCGCCGAGCGCGCGCAGCCCGTGCACCCGCTCGTTCAGGGTCTCGGCATTCTTGATCCGCCAGCGCATGCGCACGACGAAATGATCCTGCAGGTTCTCGCCGACCCCGGGCAGTTCGTGGGTGACAGCGATGCCGAGATCCTTCAGCCGTTCCGGTTGGCCGACGCCGGACAATTCCAGAAGCTGCGGCGAGGCGAAGGCGCCGCCGCACAGGATCACGGAGGTGCCGGCGCGTGCCTCCTGCGGCGTGCCCTTGCGGTCGTAGGCGACGCCGACGGCACGTTTGCCTTCGAAGATGACGTGCTTCGCCTGCGCATCCGCTTCGACCCGCAGGTTGGGCCGCTTCTTTGCCGGGTTCAGATACGCGACGGCCGTGCTGCAGCGCTTGCCGTCTCGGATCGTCGCCTGGTGATACCCGATACCCTCCTGCACGCGACCGTTGATGTCGTCGTTGTAGGGAATGCCGATTTCCTGACCGGCTTCGATCATCGCGTCATAGATTATTGATTTATCGATGACGTCGGACACGCCCAGGGGGCCGCCGACACCGTGTATCTCGCTTTCGCCGCGTTCGTTGTGCTCCGCCTTGCGGAAATAGGGAAGGACATCGTCATAGGACCAGCCGCGGCAGCCCATCTGGGCCCATTGGTCGTAATCTTCGACCTGGCCGCGGACATAGACCATGCCGTTGATCGAGCTCGATCCGCCGAGCACCTTGCCGCGCGGCAGGAAATAGCGCTGGCCGTAGAGATATTCTTCCGGCTCCGATTCCATGCACCAGTTTACCGCGGTGTTGCTGACATTCTTTCCATAGCCCACCGGCACGTGGATCCAGTAGTTGCGGTCCTCCGGTCCGGCCTCCAGCAGAAGGACCTGATTCTTCGGATTGGCGCTGAGTCGATTGGCCATTACGCAGCCGGCCGAGCCGGCACCGACGATGATGTAGTCGTAGGTGCTCATTGCTCGGGAACCACGTCGAAGGCGATGCTGACCCGCGTTTCGGTCGACTCGAACGGGATCGTGCGATGGAAGGTGTAGCTGGGAAACAGCACCATGAGACCCGGTTCGGGTTTGATCCGCCGCGTTTCCGGTGTCGCCGACCAGTGATATTCCGGGCCGGGTTCGCCGAATTCGATCCAGCCCTTTTCGCCTTCCTCATTCACGACGCTCGGGACCTGCGCGTAATAAACGCCGCTCAGCCAGGCCGATCGGTGGATGTGCGAGACCTGATAGCCTTCGCCCTCGAGCACGATCGCCCAGACCGCAAGTTTCCATTTGCGCGGTCGGTGCGCGATGAATGGGGGTGTGGAATCGGATCCCAGCCGTTCGATGAATTCTTTGACGCCGCGGCCGATCATCTTTTCGAAGGCGGCGACCGGGCCTTTCGGTTTCACGGTCAAGTCGGCGCTATGCTTGCCGAGGCGCGTTGCGTGACTGGTGGGGGCGACCGCGAGGGTCGGGTGGTTTGCCGCATGGGCGACCATCGCCTCATTGAAAGCCTCGATACCTTTGAAACCGGGCGCGCGTTCGTGGCGGATGGGCGTGACGAACCGGTCGAGGTCGACCAACTGCCGTACGGCTTCGGCCTCTCCGCACTCATTCAGCGCAACGGATTTTGCGGCCAGGACGCTGGTATTTGCGGGATGATGCGCGAGGAACACGTCGCACGCCGCGACGGCGTCCTCCGCTTCGCCCCGCTGCACAAGCACATTGGCGAGATTGCTGATCGCTTCCGGGTCGTGTGGCTCAGCATCGACAGCGCGGGCGAAGGTGGAGGCCGCCTCGGCCAAGCGTCCGGCATCCTGCAGCGACTTGCCAAGGCCGACGAGGACTTCCGAGTCGCCCATTAGGATCGATGCGGCACGGCCATAGACGGCAGCGGCGTCGTCGGGTTTGCCCTGCGTGCGCAGGACGTAACCTTTGCTCGACATTGCCTTGCCGTGTCCGGGGTCGGCTTCGATCGCCCGGTCGAACGCTGCGATCGCGTCGTCCAAGCGGCCCAACTGGGTGAGGGCAGTACCGAGATTGTAGTGCGCGCTGGCGAAGTCCGGATCGAGCTCGGCGGCGCGGCTGTAGGCGTCGGCAGCGTCTTCATGGAGGCCGACGGACTGGCTGACCAGGCCCAGATTGTAGAAAGTCTGCGGATCGTCGGGATCGGCAGCCTTCGCCGTGTTCAGCCACTCCAGCGCCATGTCGGCGTGATCCGTTTGAAAGGCGGCGAAACTCGCCATGTTAAGGGCGGCGACATCGTCGGGACGGCGTTTCAGATACTTTCGAAAATGCGGCAGCGCCTTGGCGAAGCGGCCGGCATCATGATGCGTGACCGCGGCTGTCAGCATTGCTTTTACACGTGCGGCAGAGACGGCGGCATTCATCTCAGAACACCCGATAGTGCACGTCTTTCGGCATGCGGTCCGGCCCGTTCGTCGGGTTGAGATCCTGCGGGCAGCTGGACATGACGAGGATGCAGTCCATTTCGGCACGGAAAGTCAGTGCGGCGCCCGGCTGGCTCTCCGGCGGCTGTTTGAACAGCCGGTTGCCTATCTCCCAGGGCCGGGTCATGAACATGTTGAACGGGCAGGGGGTGCGGTCCGACTC
>JAPPPC010000485.1 GCA_028817685.1 Rhodospirillaceae bacterium | reverse complement strand
TGGTCGAGGCGTTCGCTCCGGTATAGTAGGCGCCCGCCGCCGGCCGCCCCTTCCCCGGGGTCGCCCAGACCGCCGGCGGCTTCCAGGACGGTCGCGTTCACGCCAAGGTCGACCAGCCGCTTGATCTGGTAGATACCGGCGACGCCCGCGCCGATGACGATCACTTCGTAGTCGGGGGAAGGGAGGGATTGGGTCTGCGACATCATCTGTTCCTGTGCTTAGCGGGTGGCGAATTTTCGCAAGACGCCGCCGGGTAGTGCGCCTTCGGGGTCGACGGCGTCGGTACCGTGCTCCCGAATCGGGCGACCGTTCACGATTACGGCGCGAATGCCGCTTTCCTTCGAGATGAGGCGGTCGGCCCCACCCGGAAAATCGTAGACCCGCTGCAATGCGCCGGCACCGACCGTTTCGGCGTCGAAGACGGTGATGTCGGCGGGACGTCCTTCGGCCAACAGGCCTCGATCCGGGATGCCGGCCACCTCGGCCGGTCGCGATGTTAGCATACGGACGCCTTCTTCCAAGCTCAGGGCCTGTTTTTCCCGGACCCAGCGGCTCAGCAGATAGGTTGGCAGGCAGGCATCGCACAGCTGGCTGGCATGCGCGCCGGCGTCCGACAGGCCCAATACGGTGCTGTGGCTCTTCAGCAGCGGCTCGACCGAGTCCTCATTGTGATTGGCGACCGGCATACGGAAGCGGGTTTCCAGATTGTCGGCGAGCGACAGCTCCAGCAGCAGATCGACGGCATTCACGCCACGTGTCTGGGCGACCTCGATCAGGGGACGTTCGTCCAGATCGGGTTCGGCCAAACATTGCGATATCACCGTCTTTTCGAAAGAGGCATGGAACTGCTCGCGGATCGTCGCCATTTTTTCCCGGAATGCCGACCTGAATTCCGGGTCCTGGTAAAGCCGCTTCTTGCCCTCGAAATCGGCGGCCGAAACGGGTTTGAACATGGAGATCGCTTCGAAGATGAAGGGTTCCTTCATCTGATATTCGAAGTTGAGCGGCCTCGGTGTGACTTGCGGAAACACTTTGTGCCCGGCCGCCACCAACGCTTCCGATCTTTGCAGCTGCTCTTCATGCGTGCCGTCGCCCAGCGACAGATCGGCCAGCAGCGCCGTCCAGGTGACATGGCACCGGCTTTCGTCGGCCAAACGGGCGTATTCGTCGAGGAACAGGCCGCGGCCGGCCGTCGCTTCGATGAGACCGCCGCCCGCCGCGCCCACCGTGTTGGCCAGGGTGAATATCTCGGCGACGTCGCAGGCGCGGCTCGGAACGGGCCGGCCCTCATAGCCGACATGGGTGGAGGCACGCGAGGTGGCAAAGCCGATGGCGCCCGCCGCCATCGCTTCCGACACGATCGCCTGCATCTGCGCCACCTCATCCTCCGTGGCAGCGCGTTCGGTGGCGGCTTCGCCCATGACGTAGAACCGCAATGGCGTATGACCCAGCAGCACGCCGACATTCACGGCGACGCCGTTTTCGTCGATGGCGTCGAGATATTCCGGGAAGGTCTCGAAGGGCCATTCCTCGCCGAGCCCCGCGAACAGGGCGTCGGTGCTCATGCCTTCGACCTTTTCCAGGGTCTTGACGATCATGTCGCGGTGCGCCGCCCGGGTCGGTGCCACCCCGAAGCCGCAATTGCCCATGACGACGGTGGTGACGCCATGCCACGGCGAGATGGACAGCATGCGGTCCCAGATGATCTGGGCGTCGTAGTGGGTGTGCAAGTCGACGAAACCCGGTGCGACGATGGCGCCGTCGGCATCGATGGTGCGCGATGCCGGGTCGGGCGCGTCGCCCAATGCGACGATGCGGCCGTCCCGAACGCCGACATCGCCCCGATAGCGCGGTTGCCCGCTGCCGTCGACGATCGTGCCGCCGACGATTTTTAGATCATAGGCCATATCGTTCGTTTCCCTGGCAGTACCCGCCTAGGCCACCTGCAGCCCGTAAAGCTCGGCGACGTTGTCGTGCAGGACGCGGTCGCGTTCCGCCTCGGTAAGGCCGGCGGCGTGCTCCGTCAGCATTTCCTGGCTCCAGGGCCAGGTCGCGTCGCTGTGCGGAAAGTCGTTCGCCCACATCAGCCGGTCGATATTCATGTGGTCCTTGAGCTGAAAGGCCGACCAGTCGTCCTGGAACGTCATATAGACGTTCTCGCGGAAATATTCGCTCGGCAGCCGCTCCAGTTCCTCGCACTTCATCCAGTAGCGGTGCCGCTTGTAGGCGTGGTCCATGCGGTACATGTAGTGCGGCGCCCAGCCGGCATCCGCCTCCACGCAGACCAGCTTCAGTTTCGGATGGCGCTCGAACACGCCGCCGAAAATGAAGGTGCCGATGATGTCCTGATTGCCGCGGATGATCGTCAGGAAGCTGTTGATCTTCGGGCCGCGATAGTCCTTCAGCGAATCCTTGCGCGAGGTCAGGATGTGGAAGGATAGCGGCATATCCATATCGATCACCGCCTCGTAGAACGGGTCGTAGTCGGGATGATGGTAATCCTCATGCCCGGGCACGCCGACCAGCATGACGCCCTTGAAGCCCATCTCCTTCGCCTTGCGGACCTCTTCGATGCCCTCTTCCGGCGAGGCCATGGCGATCTGCGGCATGCCGAACAGCCGGTTCGGCAGCCCGTCGCAGAATTCCTGCAGCCAACGGTTATAGGCGTTGAAGCAGGCGCGCTTGTATTCGAAGTCCGGGTGATTGCACAGCATCATACCGACCGAGGGGTAGATGATCTCTGCGATCACCCCGTCGCGGTCCTGATCGGCTTCGCGCGCTTTCGGGTCCCAACCGCCGCGGTGCAGCTCGTCGAACACCCCGCCACGCGTACTCAATTCCGACGGATCCTTACCCGCTGCCGCCACCAGACTGAGCGGGATCGGTGTGTCGAGACCGGGGATCACATAGATGTCCCCCAACTTCTCGTGGGCGACAACACCCGGCGCCTCGTCGCGGTATTTCGGATCGATATAGTCCTTGTAGCAGTTCGGCGGTTCCGTGATGTGCGAGTCCGCGGAAATCGGCTTTTTCGCCATGGAGGGGGCTCCCTGATGTTCTATTTTTCCAACAAACGTTGGATGGAATGTAAATTTGACAGCGATGCATGTCAAGGCTAAGAGAACTCTGTGTTGAAGGATAAAGCACCAACCAGCGGTTCCCGCCAAAAGACCCTCCGCGTCCGCAAATCGGAAGCAACCCGAAAGCGGATACTCGACGCGGCGGCGATCTTGTTTGGCGACCAGGGTTATACCGCCACCACGCTGAGACAGATCGCCAAGCGCGCAAGGATCGACGCGGGCAGCATCTATTACTATTTCGCCTCCAAGGAAGAGATTCTCGACGAGGTGATGGAAATCGGCATCCGTTCGGTTTCCGAAGCCGTGGAACAGGCGGTGGGCGAACTGCCCCCGGAGGCCAGTCACCGGCGGCGGCTGGAGGTGGCCGTCGAAACCCACATGTACACGCTGCTGCGCTACAGCGCCTATACTTCCGCCAACATCGCCATATTCGCCCAGGTTTCCCGCAAGGCGCAGGACCGCAACAGGCTTCTCAGGAAGCGTTACGCGGCGTTTTGGAACGATATTTTCGAAGCCGCGCAAGACGCCGGCGAAATCTCCGCGGCCGCAGACTTAAGTCTCGTCCGTCTGTTCCTTCTGGGATCGGTCAATTGGAGCATGCAGTGGTACGATCCCAAGAAGAAAAACTCGATCGACGAGCTGGCCCACTCCTTCTGCACAATGCTGTTCGACGGGATCGGTCCCAAATAGGGTAGAGCGTCATGGCGAAGATCACCCGGGTAACGCTGACCGAATTCGCATTCACGACAGAGAATATCGGGTTGGAAACGGCCGCGGCCGGCGTCGGCAACATGGCCTATGTCCTGGGGGAGCGGTTCATGGCAAAGCGCTTCGCGGTCGGGATTGATACCGACCAGGGCGTGCGCGGCGAGTACGTCGTGAGCTGGGTCGGCACACCCTCGACCTACGCACAGGCGGGTATGCTCGCACCCTTGATGATCGGCCGCGATCCGGAGCATCGCGAGCGCATCTATGACGATCTGAAACGTGAAGTCCGTGCCTATGACCATATGGGGCATGGGCCGCTCGACATCGCGCTGTGGGATCTGTGCGGCAAGCTGCGTGGTACCTCGGTCAAGGCCATGCTCGGCGGTTTCCGCGACCGCCTGCCGACCTATGCCAGCAGCTATTGCGGCCAGGAGAGTCCGGGCGGCCTGGACACGCCGGAGGCCTTCGCCGACTACGCCGAGCAGTGCCAGGAGGCGGGGTTTCACGGCTTCAAGATCCATGGTTGGCTGAATGGCGAGGTGCGGCGCGAGATGCGCAATTTGCGCGGCGTGCGGGCGCGGATCGGCGATGAGATGAAGCTGATGATCGATCCAGCCTGCATGTTGGAGACTTGGAACGACGCGCTGGCGCTGGGGCGCGTCTGCGATGAGGTTGGCTGTTTCTGGTACGAAGACCCCTACAAGGATTCTTCCGTGTCGCCGCACGGTCATCAGCGGTTGCGGGAAAAACTGCAGACGCCGCTGCTCGTCAGCGAGCATGTGCGCGGCCTGGAGCAGAAGGCTGCGTTCCTGCTGGCTGGCGGCTGCGACATGATCCATGCGGATCCGGAATACGATATGGGCATCACGGGCGTGATGAAGATCGCGCATTTCTGCGAAGCGTTGGGGCTCGACGTGCAAATTCACGCGGTGGGGCCGGCACACCGGCTCTGCATGTCGGCGATCCGCAATACCCATCTCTATGAGATGGCTCTGATCGGACCGGGCATGCCGAACATGGTCGCGCCGGTCTATAGCTGCGGCTATTCCGACCAGCCAGAGGATCTCCCGGCTGATGGTTGCCTGCCGGTTCCGGACGGGCCGGGCCTCGGCGTCACCTATGATTGGGACTATATCGACGCGCACAAAACGCAAGTGATGGTATTTGATTAGCCGATAAGGAGGCAGGCCTGTGGTGCAATTGATCGACAGCGACATTCGCTCGCGCGAGATCCTGGAATGGCAAGGCCTGCATCTTTTTCACGGACGGATGTCGTCCTGTTCCCAAAAATTGCGAATTTTTTTGAATTTGAAGGGGATCGACTGGCAGGGGCACGAAATGAACCTGGCCGAGAGCGAGACCTATACGGACTGGTTCTTGGGCATCAACCCGCGCGGTCTGGTCCCCGTTCTCGTCTGGGACGGTGCGGTGCATATCGAGAGTAACGATATTCTGGCTCTGCTCGATCAGGCGTTTCCGGAGCCCCGGCTGATACCGGCAAGCCGCGACGCCGAAATCATGGCTCTGCTGCAGCATGAGGACGACCTGCATCTCGACTTGCGGACTCTCAGCTTTCGCTTCGTGCTGGGGCGGACGAAATCCAATAAGACTTCGGAACAGTTGGCGCGATACAGCGCCTATCCGGCGACGGTCGGCGGTGTGCCCGATCGAGACAAGCGGGAAAAGGAGCGTGTCTTTTACGACCGATTGGCCGCCGAAGGTCTGTCTGACGCTGCGGTGCGCGCGGCAGCAGCCAAATTTCGCAACGCCTTTGACGATCTGGAGCGCCGTCTCTCTGCCGGCCCCTACTTTCTGGGCGAGGCGCTCAGCGTCTTGGATATCGCCTGGTACGTCTACGCGACCCGCCTTCATCTCGGTGGATACCCCTTCGCGGCACTGCATCCCCGGGTCGAGAACTGGCGTGAGACGTTGGATGCCGACGAGCGTTTCGCCCGTGAGGTCGCCCCGCCACCGCCGCTCGCGGACAGCATCGTACGGAACCAGGCGGATTGGAAAAGTGCCGGGACCACGATGGCGGATGTGGTGGGGTTCTAGAACCTTTCACGGCCCTACGGTTACCGGGGTCCGTTCAACCTCCCGCCGACTGCGCGACGATGCGTTCCTGCAATGCGATGTAGGCTTGTCGCGTCTGTTCGCCAAACAGCGGGTCGGCTTCCTCCCGGTATGAGGCTTCGATCGCCTGCCAGTCTGCTTCGGTCAGTACATTGCGGGCGCGAGGAAAGATGTCGGTTTCCTCGATACCGATATGATAGCGGTAGTGGCGCGCGAACTGCGTCGCGGTCTCGAACAGGCCTGTGCTGTTACCGGACGCGATCGCCTGGGCAACGGCATTTGCGAATTCTCGGGTTAGCCGCTCCAGCGTCTTATGGTCTTCAACCAAATCGTCAATGCGATTGCCGATTGCCGGGTCGCACGCGACCAATCTTTCGTAGATTCGATCTTCCTTGGGGTGATGATACCGGTTTGGAAAATCGCTGCAGTATTCCAGCGCCAGGGATAGGAGCTCGAAGTCAGCGGGGTCGCTGACGTCATCCAGTTTGCCGATTTCGGTTTCCACCAAGCTGAGAAGCTGCAGTTGATTTGCGTGATCTTGATGCAATGTCTGCAGGATTGTCGACGTCACGGTCATCCTCCGTGCCATACCGTGCGCAAGAACCCGCCTGAGAGAAAAAAATGGGGGCGGCGTAACGCCGACCCCCAAGGTCACAGGGAGCTCTGAATTCCTTCTCTCATCGCATCACGAGCAGCCGCTCGTCGCGCCGCAAGTGACGCACTTCATGCAAGTTCCGTTTCGCACCAGGGTGAAGTTTCCGCATTCACCGCAGGCATCACCTTCATATCCCTTCGCTCTGGCTTCGCGCACGCGGTCCAGCGCTTCGTCGACTTCCGATACGACGGCCTCGCTGACGGTGACCGCGGCGGCTGCGCTCTCGCCGACGGCGGTCTGCAGGCCGCTCGCGGTCTCCGCCGGCGCGGCCCCATTCCCTTTCGCGCCGCCGGTGATCACCATCAGGTTGGAGGAACGTACGAAGCCGGTGCTGGCGACTTTCTGGATCGCTGCGATGGTCCGGGCCGAATCGTCTGGCAGTTCGCCTTCCTTTTCACCCTCGCCCAGGCTGTCCGGCAGAATATCGTCCGGCTGGGCGTGCGACAGGTCGTTGCGGCCGAGATAGCTGACCGCGACCTCGCGGAAGATGTAGTCCAGGACGGATGTCGCCATCTTGATCGCATCGTTGCCTTCGACCATGCCCGAGGGCTCGAAGCGAGTGAAGGTGAAGGCCTCGACATATTCCTCCAGCGGCACGCCATATTGCAGGCCGATGGAAATGGCGATGGCGAAATTGTTCATCAGTGAGCGGAAGGCCGCGCCTTCCTTGTGCATGTCGATGAAGATTTCGCCGAGCTTGCCGTCTTCATATTCGCCGGTGCGCAGATAAACCTTGTGCCCGCCGACAATCGCCTTCTGAGTGTAGCCTTTGCGGCGGCTCGGCAAGCGGCGGCGTTCGCTGATCGCACGCTCGACGATCCGCTCGACGATGCGTTCGGCTGCGACGGGCGCGGCCGCGGCGCGCGGGGCATCCGCGATTTCTTCCGCCAGAGCTTCTTCGTCATCCAAAAGGGCGGCTTGCAGCGGCTGGCTCAGCTTCGAGCCGTCGCGGTACAGCGCGTTTGCCTTCAGACACAGGCGCCAGGACAGCTCGTAGGCTTCTTTGCAATCCTCGACCGTCGCGTCGTTCGGCATGTTGATGGTTTTCGAGATCGCACCGGTGATGAACGGCTGTGCGGCAGCCAGCATCCGGATATGGCTTTCCGCCGACAGGTAGCGTTTGCCGATCCGGCCGCAGGGGTTGGCGCAATCGAACACCGGAAGATGCTCGTCCTTCAGATGCGGAGCGCCTTCCAGGGTCATCGCGCCGCAGCAATAGGTGTTCGCCGCATCGATCTCCGCGGCGCTGAAGCCGAGCTCACTCAGCATGTCGAAGCTGAGATCGTCGAGCTGCTCCACATCGAAGCCCAACGTCTCGGTGCAGAACTTTTCGCCGAGAGTCCATTTGTTGAAGGCGAATTTGATGTCGAATGCGCCGGCCAGCGCAGCTTCCACGGCCTCGATGGTTTCGGTCGTGAAGCCTTTTTCGGCCAAGCTCTTGTGGTTGATCACCGGAGCGTCGGTCAAGCTTCCGAAACCAACCGCGTAGGAGACGATGGCTTCGATTTCCTGCTCGTCATAGCCCAGGGTGCGCAGTGCGTCGGGGACGGTCCGGTTGATGATCTTGAAATATCCGCCGCCGGCAAGCTTCTTGAACTTGACCAGGG
>JAPPPC010000040.1 GCA_028817685.1 Rhodospirillaceae bacterium | reverse complement strand
AAAACGAAGCGCCGAAAAACTCATGTATTCCAAATGGGTAAGTTTACGAGATCACTAATCCTAACAAATAGCATGAGACTTAATACCAGCACCAGCCCAATTCTAAAGCCGTATTCCTGTACTCTTTCTCCTAAGGGGCGGCCTCGAATTGCTTCAAACGCGAAGAACATCAAGTGTCCGCCATCCAGCATTGGAATGGGGAACAAGTTAATCAATCCCAAGTTGATCGAGATCAAGGCGGTGAAATAGACCAGGGAGAGAACGCCCATTTTCCAGACTTCGCCGGACATTTGGGCAATTTTGATTGGTCCGCCCAATTCATCCGATGAGCGAGATCCGGTAATGATTTGCCCGACCGCCTCAAGTGTCCGCACCGTGATCGTCTTGGTTTCGAGGATCGCCTGCCAAATCGCACTTACGAAGCCAAGCTGACGGACTTCCGTCTTGCCTTCACGCGTCACGCCAAGCAGCCCAATGCGCACGACATTGCCAAGCCGATCCTTAAGTTCACGCAACCTGGGTGTCACGCTGAACGCCTGTTCGATACCGTCCCGCGTCACGACGAGTTCGACAGTTTGTTCAGGGATCATGCGAATTTTTTGCTGAACCTGCTCGAAGCTCTCCATCTCCTCGCCGGCGATCCGTACGATCACGTCACCCGGTTTCAGCCCCGCCTTTTCCGCCGCGCTATCTTCGACAACGGTCGCGATCTCTGCCGGTGTAAAGGGTTGCCCCAACGAAACGTAAAGGCCTGCCAAAACGATAACGGCGAAAATAAAGTTCGCGGCAGGACCGGCGAACACGATCGCTGCCCGGCGGCCCAGCGATTTGTATCGAAAGGATACCTGCCGTTCCGCGGGCGTCAGGGGCCGAGGGGCTTCGCCCTCCCCGCTCATCTCGCCCTCGCCAAACATCTTGACGTAACCACCAAGCGGTATCGCACTGATTTTCCATCGTGTATCCGCCTTATCGGTCCAGCCCAGCAATTCGGGCCCAAAACCAACCGAGAACACTTCCACACGGACACCGCAGCGGCGCGCGACCCAGTAATGGCCCAGTTCGTGAACGAAAACCAAGACGGTCAGGACGACCAGAAACGGCAGCACGTAGTCCCAGAGTACGGCGAGAAATTCCACGGCTACACCCGTCGGCTAGTTGGAGGAGCGGGCGGCAAGATGGTGGTTGGCGATACGGCGCGCTTCTTCGTCAAAGGCCCGCACGTCATCAAGCGAATGCATGGCGCCATGCGAAAACTGCATCAACACATCCTCCACGATTGCCGCGATGTCGAGAAAACCAATTTGGCCAGCCAAAAAGCCCTCGACCGCAACCTCATTCGCCGCGTTCAGAACAGTTGGTGCGCTCCCGCCATTCTTCAAGACCTCACGCGCCAGGCGAAGCGCGGGGAATCGATCTGGATCAGGCGGCTCGAAGGTAAGCTTCGCCATCGCAGCGAGGTCGAGACGCTCTTGCGGCGATTGCATGCGAGCCGGCCACGCCAAAGCGTAAGCGATCGGGGTCCGCATATCCGGCGTCCCAAGTTGCGCTAGAACCGACCCGTCGACATAGGCCACCATGCTGTGAATAACAGACTGAGGATGGACCAGGACCTCGATACGTTCCTCCGGTATATCGAACAGGTGGTGGGCTTCGATAATTTCCAGCCCCTTGTTCATCATCGTCGCGGAATCGACGGAAATCTTGGCGCCCATATCCCAGTTGGGATGCGCCACGGCTTGGGCTGGCGTCACCGACCGCATGGCTTCTTGATCGAATGATCGGAACGGCCCCCCCGAAGCTGTGAGGATGAGCTTGTCGACCGCGTCGCGGCGCTCAAAATCAAAGACCTGGAAGATCGCGTTGTGTTCAGAATCAACCGGAAGCAGCACTGCGCTGTTACGGTTGATCTCTTCGACCATCAGCGACCCGGTGCAGACAAGGCACTCCTTGTTCGCGAGCCCGACCATCGCCCCTCTGTTCACCGCCGCGAGCGTCGGCGCCAGACCGGCCGCCCCAACGATTGCCGCCATGACAAAGTCTGCCGGGTGCCTTGCCGCAGCAACAATCGCCTCCTTACCGGCGGCGACTTCGATACCGCTGCCCGAGAGGCCTGCCTTTACGGCGTGATAATGCTCTTCGTCACCAATTGCGACATATCGCGGCCGTAACTTCTTGGCCTGTTCGACGAGAAGGTCGGCATTGCGTCTCGCCGTCAACGCCTCAACGACATAGGCGTCCGGATTCCGTTCGATCAAGTCGATCGTGCTGCACCCTACGGAGCCCGTCGAGCCTAGAATCGTGACTGAACGCGGCGCCGATGTGGCGTCTTGCACCATTACTGCCATTCGAGCGGACTCCCACCTGCGATCCAGGTCATAAGAGCCGTCACCGGCGCTACCGTCAAGAACCCATCCATGCGGTCGAGCACACCACCATGGCCGGGAATAAGGTTTCCAGAATCCTTGACCCCGACATGCCGCTTAACCCCCGACTCGACCAAATCGCCAATTTGTGCCACCACGGCCAGGATACCGGCGATAGCCATTACTTGGACGAAGTTGTCACCGTCGCGCACAGCGACTGTCACCGCCCCCGCCAGCGCAGCGAAGAGCACCCCGCCCAGTAAACCGGACCAGGTTTTTGCCGGACTTATCCGCGGCGCCAATTTGGGGCCGCCGATGCCACGTCCGGCGAAATAGGCCCCGACATCCGTTACGACGCCGACCGCCATCATCCAAAAAAACAGACCGAGACCGCCCGACTCCGAGACCCGCAGCCAAACGACAGAGAGCAAAGCGGCCGAGATATAGACGATCCCGGCGGTCAAGATGAACGGCGCCTCGCACCTGCTGATTCGAGATAACAGGGCGACAACCGCCATTCCTACCGCAGCAATGGCAATCGACCCGAGGAACGACCCATAAATCGCCAGACCGCTCGTTAGCAGAAATGTCACTGAAACGATAATCGTGAGTCCAGGCGCGGCCTGGCAAAGTCTCGGAAGCTCCCAACTCATGGCGGCTGCGATCAGCAAAACCATGATTGCGAATGCCCATCCGCCGAGCCAAATCGCGGAAATCGCCAACGGCAGGATGACCGCCGCAGACAGGATCCGCAATGTAAGCTCGCTGGGCTCAGGCCGGGCCAACGGCTGCGCCATAGCGTCGCTCGCGGCTGTTGAACTCGCAAATGGCGCGACCTAAGTCGACCTTCGAGAAATCCGGCCAAAGCGTATCGAGGAAGACAAACTCCGTATAGGCGACCTGCCACAGCAAAAAATTACTGACACGTTGTTCGCCGCTGGTCCGAATCAGCAGGTCGGGATCCGGAATATCCGCCGTCAAAAGATAACGGCACACTGTGTTCTCGTCGATCTCGGCCGGATCAAGCCGCTTGGCAGCAGCGTCTCGGGCGATCGCCTGCACGGCGGCAGCAATCTCCTGCCGCCCGCCATAACTCAATGCCAGGATGAGGGTCAGACCCGTATTGCCGGCCGTCGTACGCTCCCCCTCTTCGATAAGGGCGATGATATCGGGTTCGAAACGGCTGCGGTCACCGATCATCAGCAATCGGACATTCTTTTTATGCAATTCGGCGATCTCGGAGCGAAGATACAGTCGCAGCAACCCCATCAGGTCGCCGATCTCCTGCTTGGGGCGGTTCCAGTTCTCGGATGAGAAGCCGAACAAGGTCAAATAGGAAACACCGTACTCACCAGCCGCCTCGACAGTGCGCCGGACCGCTTCCGCGCCACTCTTGTGACCCATCGCGCGCGGCAGGCCGCGCGACTTCGCCCACCGGCCGTTGCCATCCATGATGATGGCAACATGCGTCGGCGGGGTCATGTCATCGGGTTTCTCAATCGCCGTTTGCATGCGTCAAACCTGCATGATTTCCTGTTCTTTTGCCTCCAGGGCAGTATCAATCGATTTGACGTGGGCGTCTGTCAATTCCTGGATCTCGTCGGCATAAAGATGCTGGTCGTCTTGCGACATTTCGCCAGCCTTCTCCATCTTCTTGAGCATGTCCATGCCGTCGCGCCGCACATTGCGCACCGCGATACGGGCCTGTTCGGCATATTGACCGGCAACTTTGGTCAGTTCGATACGGCGTTCTTCGCTCAGATCCGGAATCGGAATGCGGATCAGATTTCCCTCTGTCTGCGGATTGAGACCGAGGCTTGATTCCATAATCGCCTTCTCAACCGCTTTCACCAAACTTTGGTCCCAGACCTGTACCGTCAGCAGACGCGGTTCTGGCACACTGATTGTGCCGACTTGGTTCATCGGCATTTGCGAATCGTATGCATCCACCGCGATCGGTTCGAGTAAGGCCGTCGAGGCACGTCCAGTCCGCAGCCCGGCAAACTCCCGATTCAAGGCCTCAATGGCCCCATCCATCCGGCGTTCGATATCCGTTAAGTCTGCATCCGCCATGGTTCCGCTCCTCCCCTGTTTTACCAGCCAGCTATGAAATTATCGTGTACGTTCCTCCGCCTTTCGCGACGTCCACGAAAGCGCCGGCATTTTGTATCGAAAAGACAAGAATCGGAATGTTGTTTTCACGTGCCAACGAAACTGCCGCCGCGTCCATGACCTTCAGGTCCTTTGACAGCACGTCGAGATAGCCCAGTGTGTCGAACCGTTTTGCATCTGGATCGGTTTCCGGATCGGCGCTGTAGACACCGTCGACCTTCGTCGCCTTCAACAAGGCATCGCACGCCATTTCCGATGCACGCAGTGCTGCCGCCGTATCCGTCGTGAAGAACGGATTGCCGGTGCCGGCGGCGAAAATGACGATGCGCCCCTTTTCCATATGCCGTACCGCCCGGCGCCGGATATAGGGTTCAGACACCGATTGCATCGGGATGGCCGAAAGAACGCGGGTCTGCGCGCCGATTTCCTCCAGTGCGCTCTGCATGGCCAGCGCGTTCATGACCGTGGCCAGCATTCCCATATAGTCGGCGCTGGCCCGGTCCATGCCGGCTGATGCGCCGGAGACACCGCGAAATATATTCCCACCGCCGACCACGATGCAGACTTCGACACCAAGCTCGGTAACGCTCTTGATCTCGCTTGCGATCCGGTCGACGGTTTCGGTGTCCAGGCCGAATTCCTGTTCGCCCATCAACGCTTCGCCGGACAGTTTGAGAAGGATTCGTCCGTACCGTGGCTTTGCCATATCCGGGCTTCTCTCCTTTTCCGGCTAGGGTCGAGACTTTTTACGCCGGTCAGCCGGCCAGCGTGGCGGCCACCTCGTCGGCAAGGTTTTCCTCAACCTTCTCGATACCCTCGCCCAGCGTATACCGGACGAAGCCTTTCCGCGAGATGGAACTGCCGAGATCCTTCGAGGCCGTTTCCAGCACCTTGGAAACCTTGGTCTCGTTGTCGATCACGAACACCTGCTCCAACAGGGCAACCTCTTCATAATATTTCCGCATCCGGCCCTCGACCATCTTTTCGATGATTTCTTCAGGGCGGCCGCTTTCGCGGGCTTGCGCGGACAGGACGTCGCGTTCTCGTGCCAGGCTGCCTTCATCGATATCGGAAACCGCAACGAAAAGCGGCCGCGCGGCGGCGATATGCATCGCCAGCTGCTTCCCTAGCGCCTCCAAAGCACCGGTGTCGCCTTCTGACTCCAATGCCACGATCACGCCGATCTTGCCGATGCCGCTGGCCAACGCGCTATGCACGTAGGGCACAACCACACCGTTGTCGACCGAAAGCCCCTCGGTCCGGCGCAGCGCCATGTTCTCGCCGATCGTCGCAATTTGATGGGTCAGCTCGTCCGCGACGTTGCGGCCCGTGCCCGGATAATCCGCCGCTGCCAGCCCATCCAGGGAGCCGCCACTGTTCAGCGCCAGCTCGGTTACGTTGCGTACGAAGGCCTGAAAATCTTCATTCCGTGCGACGAAGTCGGTTTCCGCATTGACCTCAACGACAGCACCAGACTTGCCATCGACGGCGACGCCAACCAAACCCTCGGCGGCGACCCGCCCTGCCTTTTTGGCGGCCGTCGACAAGCCTTTTGTGCGAAGCCAGTCGACCGCTTCCTCTACATCGCCTCCGGTTTCCGTAAGCGCTTTCTTGCAATCCATCATTCCAGCGCCGGTCTTGTCGCGCAGCGTCTTGACGAGCGCAGCTGTAATGTTCGCCATTCCTCAACCTCTATCTAAGATATGCCAGCCCAACCCACTGGAACTTCGGACATATCATGTATCTAAAATTTCGCCCTTAGGCGTTTTCCTCAGTCGCAGCCGGTGCGGCGGCCGCTTCCGCAGCAGGCTCCGCTGCTTCGGCAGCAGGTGCTGCCGTTTCAGCCACCGGTGCCTCGGCATTTTCGCTAACGGCTTCGGGAAGCGCCTCAACCGGGGCGACTTCGCCCTCGCCGATATCGACGCCGGTCGACAGCAGTTCCGCCTGCAAGCCGTCCAGCACACAGTCGGCAACAAGATCGCAATAGAGCGTGATTGCCCGCATCGCATCGTCGTTGCCCGGTACCGGATGGGTAATCCCACGGGGATCGGAGTTGCTGTCCAGAATTGCCACGACCGGAATACCCAGCTTCTGGGCTTCGGCCACCGCGATCGCTTCCTTGTTGGTGTCGACGACAAACAGGATGTCCGGCAGGCTGCCCATCTCCTTGATGCCGCCGAGCGCCCGCTCGAGCTTGTCCCGTTCCGCGGTCAGACGCAGCAGTTCCTTCTTGGTCAGGCCGATATCCTCGACCGCCAATTGTTCCTCGATATCCCGCAAGCGTTTGATCGAATTGGAAATTGTGCGCCAATTCGTCAGCATGCCGCCGAGCCAGCGGTGATTGACGTAATATTGGCCGCAGCGGATCGCCGCGGCAGAGACGATTTCCGGCGCTTGACGCTTCGTGCCCCCGAACAGAACCCGGCCGCCGCCGGCCGCGACTTCGCGGATGGCTTCAAGGCCGCGCTGCAGCATCGGCACGGTTTGTTCCAGATCGATGATGTGGATGCCATTCCGCTCGCCGAAGATGTAAGGCCGCATCAGCGGGTTCCATCGGCGTGTGGTGTGGCCAAAGTGTATGCCAGCCTCAAGCAGCTGGCGCATCGTAAAAGTCGGCATCGCCATGGTCGTATCCTTTACCGGTTATTCCGCCGCGGGCGAAAGCCGGTTACCCGGCACCGGAGCGGCCACTGCCATGATCGACAGCAGGCGCAAACCCGCGTGAGAGATGGGCTGCGGTATAATGCCATTTCGACGCCCGTGCAAGCGGTTAGCGCCAACCGATTGAGGACGCGGGGTAGGTCTTGCTAAAGGTCCTGGACGTCGATGACCCCGGGAATAGCCTTCACCGCCGAGCGGACCGCGACCGAGATCGCATAGCCCTGTGGTAGATCCATTTCGATTTCCCGGTCGCCGGCCTCGAGCGTGAGGCGCACCTTGCCCGGCCCCTGCTCGCCATGCTCCCGGAAAACCGTCGCAAGGCTGCTGAGCGGCGCTTCGTCGCGCACGAACACGCGCAATCCCGCCGCGGCCTTCACCGCCGCTTCATCCAGCGGCTGAATATCCTGCGCGGTCAAGCGGAACCCGTCATTCCAGCGTTGCACATCGACCACGGCGATCAACGGCGCGCCGGATTCCAGCAGATCCCGGCTGACCGCCAGCACCTCCGAGAACACGGTGACTTCATAGGAACCGGTCGCGTCGGACATCTGAACGAACGCCATCTTGGCGCCGCGCGACGAGGTCGTGAACCGACGGGCCGAAACGATTCCGGCCAGCTTGATGCGTCCTTCGCTCATGCGGCCCGACGTGACCGAAGCCCACTCAACGACGCCCAGCTTGTCGCAGGTCTTTTTGTAGGATGCCAGCGGATGTGATGACAGGTAGAAGCCGACCGCTTCGAACTCCTGCTGCAGCCGCTCCTGCACCGCCCAATCGTCCATTTCCGGCAACGGCGGTATGACGGCCGCCGTATCTTTAACGCCGAACAGATTCACCTGGTTGCTTTCGCGATCGTTTTGCGCGGCGCTGGCGTGGCGCACGAGGGTTTCCACCGCTTCGAATACCTCCCGACGGTGGGGGGTAAGACTGTCGAATGCGCCAGCGCGACCGAGATTTTCGATCTGCCGCTTGTTCATCACCCCGGTATTGAGC
>JAPPPC010000341.1 GCA_028817685.1 Rhodospirillaceae bacterium | reverse complement strand
ACGTCTTACGGGAATACGCCACGCCGGGCCAATTGCAGCTACTTCATCCACATCGCCGATACTCCGACAGAGGAAGACAGCGCCCGGGAAGCGCAGATGTCCTACTTCAAGCATTGCGTTCTGCCGGCCTTCCCAAAGGACCCGGCCAAGGCCCCGCCGACGATGCAGTACTTCATGAAGATCGTCGATATCCTTGAAAATATGAAGAAAGATGACCTGACGGATAAATCGATCCTGCTTGGCCCGCCGGCACAGATCACTGAAACCCTGAAACGGGTCGAAGC
The DNA here is from genome assembly GCA_028817685.1 of Rhodospirillaceae bacterium. Classification (GTDB taxonomy): domain Bacteria; phylum Pseudomonadota; class Alphaproteobacteria; order UBA8366. The sequence goes on along the minus strand of JAPPPC010000341.1, from coordinate 7,873 downwards.
AGCCGGGATCGACGAGGTGATCCTGTACTTCAATGTGGGCAACAAGCCGCACGAAGTCGTCAAGGAACAGATGGCGCGTTTCGCGGAAGAGATCGCGCCAGAATTCGCCGATAGCGCGCTGCGCGTGGCGGGCGGATGATCCGTCCCTGTACCGCGGAGGATTTCGCGACCATCGGGGCGATCATCAACGATGCCGCTTCCGCCTACAAAGGGGTCATACCGGACGACTGCTACCACGAACCCTATATGCCGGACGACGAACTGGCCGAGGAGATCGCGCGTGGCGTTCGCTTCTCCGGCTACGAAAAAGATGGGAGGCTGGCTGGCGTCATGGGGATCGAGCCGGTGCAGGACGTCACCTTGATCCGGCATGCCTATGTGCGGACCAATCACCGCGGCGGCGGGATCGGCGGCAAGTTGCTCAAACATCTGCAAACGGCGACGGCGACGCCGATGCTGATCGGCACCTGGGCCGATGCGGACTGGGCGGTTCGCTTCTACGAGGCGCGCGGTTTCCTGCGCGTGTCGCATGATGAGAAAGAACGGCTGTTGCGCAGATATTGGACCGTCGGCGACCGCCAGATCGAAACGTCGGTCGTGCTCGCCTGCGAACGGTGGCGCGCTAAGGCGTCATAAGGGCCACGATGTCGCGTATATCCGCGACATCGTCGATCGCATCCACCTGTTCGATCAACGCTCCGCCGTTTGCGATCGGTAGCGACACCGCGCCGGAACCCCAGTTCGATCGAAACTTTTCGAGATGTGCCTCGCGCGTCATCGGTTTGGCCGGGTTGCCATAGATCAGGGTTTGGGTCTTTTCCAACTGGCGCCCATCCGTCAACGTCACGGACACGCTGATTGGGGCGAGCGCGGTCGGATCCGGGTTGTTGTCCTTAGTGATCGAAACCTTTCGTGCCAGATCGATCGTCGCCGCATCGTGCAGCGCCTCCGGTGTAAAATCGCTGACGCCGAGCTGACCGTCCAGGAGCGCGCGCGCCGCGACGTATCCAATGCAAAGGCGCGCTTGGTTGGGCGTCATGCCGGGCTGCGGTGTCCGGGCGACGAGCTGGTAGGTGAGGGGCGGTATCTCGGCGTTTATGGCCGCGATATCGGTGGTGCCGAAACCGTTCTCTCGCTGAAGCTCCAACAGGGCGTCCAGCACACCATGCGTCGCCCGGCCGCTCGGGAACGGTTTGTGCGCGACTTCGGTAATGCGCCAAGGATCGCCAAGCCGCGCGACGGCTGCGCCCAGATCATGGCTTTGCTCGATGATCGAGAAATAGCCGAATTCACCCTCCAGCATGTCCTCAAGGCCGGGGACGCCGGCACGCGCCATGTCACAGGCGACGATCGCGTTGCGTGCGTTGAAGCCGATTTGCATCGCCAGCAGGACGGAGCCTTCCGTGTGCGCCTGCATGTTGCCGGAGAGCTGTCCGTAGACGATGCCCAACGCATTGCGCAGGATCTCTCGGTCGATGCCGAGCAGTCGGCCGATCCCGGCGACCGCGCCGAAGGTGCCCGCGGTGGCCGGGCGGAAGAACCGCATACCGCCGGTCGCGGCTGTGCCGATCGTGCAGGCGGTCTCCACGGCGATGATGAGTGCGGACAGGAATTCCCGGCCGGTTACCCCGCCTTCGCGCTCAGCTGCCGCCATCAGGGCTGGCAACGTCACCGCCATTGGGTGGACGACGGCGGCTTCGTGGATACAGTCGTACTCAGAATTATGGATCTGATAGGCATTGGCGAAGGCGGCGGCTGGCGCGGGTAGGCGTCTGCCGAATACCCAATTCGTCGCGTCGTCTCCCGCGCCCCATTGTGCCTGAAGCCCGGACAGGCCTTCCGCCCAGGGCGCCGATGTCCCGGCGACGGCAACGCCAAGACTGTCGAGCAGATAGGTCCGGCAAGCCGTCCGCGCGCCTTCGGGGATTTCGTCCGCGGAGACGTTCGTAACGAAGTCGAGGAGCGAGGCGGTCGCGTCGCCGGTGGTCAATTCACGCCCACCACGTCGCCGAGGGTCGGGCCGATCTCACGGTTCAGTACGAGATCCGCTGCCGCCTCGAGTTCCGTCGGATCCCGGTTCAGAATGACCAGTCGGGCGCCACCCCGTTTTGCGACGATCGGGAAACCGGCTGCCGGATAAACGACCAAGGACGACCCGATAGAGATGAACAGGTCGCACGCCTCCGACTCGCGCTGCGCGTCGCGCATTGGCTGTTCCGGCATCGATTGGCCGAAGGAAATCGTCGCAGGTTTGATGTAGTGACCGCCGCAGGCCTTGCAGACCGGCAGGGTCTCGTTTTCCTTGAAGGCCGGCATGATCTCGTCCAGCTCGTGCCGGACCCCGCACTCCAAGCAGGTTGCGTATGTCGAATTGCCGTGCAGCTCGATAACCTTTTCATCCGGTACGCCCGAAGCCTGATGCAACCCATCGATATTCTGCGTGATAATGGCGGACACTTTGCCCGTGCGGACCAGTTTCTCTACGGCGCGGTGCCCCCGGTTGGGCTCTGCTGCGCTGATGCTCACATCGGTATTGATTTTGCGCTTCCAGGTTTCCCGGCGCATCGCCTCGGATGCCATGAAATCTTGGAATTCGATTGGCTGGTTCGTACTCCAGACGCCGCCCGGGCTGCGGAAGTCGGGAATCCCAGATTCCGTGCTGATACCCGCGCCGGTGAAGATCACCGCCCGGCTGCTTTCATCGAGCAGCGATTGAAATTGTTCCAGTTCGACGTCCAAATCTGTCATCGGAAGATTATCCGGTCTGGTTGCCAGAACGGCCAGCTTACGGCACATTTCTTGGAATTGTAACGGGTTGCACGCGGACTCGAACGAAAAATCGGTGGAAAACCGTTCATCATAGGCGTATAGCAACCCGGTTTCGGGAACCGGACAAATACAGGGAATAGAGCGATGAGCGCGACGTGGAGCGTGGATAGCTGGCGAGACAAGCCGATTGAGCAGGTCCCGGACTATCCGGACGAGGGCAAACTCAAAGGGATAGAGGAAACACTGCGCGGGTTCCCACCCCTGGTCTTTGCCGGTGAGGCGCGCAATCTGAAAGCGCGCCTGGCCCGTGTCGCGGAGGGCAAGGCGTTCCTGATGCAAGGGGGCGATTGCGCCGAAAGCTTCGCGGAGTTTCACGCGGACAACATACGCGACACGTTCAAGGTGCTGCTTCAGATGGCGACGGTGCTAACCTTTGCAGGATCCTGCCCGATCGTGAAGGTCGGCCGCATGGCGGGTCAGTTCGCCAAACCGCGCTCCGCGCCGACGGAGACGATAGACGGTGTCGAACTGCCGAGCTATCGCGGCGATATCATCAACGGGATCGAATTCGATAAGAACCGGCGCGAGCCCGATCCGGACCGTCTGGTCAAGGCCTACAACCAGGCGGCCGCGACCTTGAACTTGCTGCGCGCGTTCGCCCAGGGCGGTTTCGCCGATCTGCACCAGGTCAACCGCTGGAACATGGATTTCGTCGCCGACAGTCCGCAGGGTGCGCAATATTCGGAACTGGCCGATAGGATCGACGAAAGCCTCAACTTCATGGCGGCCTGCGGCCTCACGGGCGATGCGGTACCGCAGTTGCGCGAGACGGAGTTCTATACGAGCCACGAAGCATTGCTGCTCTGGTACGAGGAGGCGATGACCCGGCAGGACAGTCTGACCGGCGATTGGTACGACTGTTCGGCGCACATGCTGTGGATTGGCGACCGCACCCGGCAACCGGATAGTGCCCATGTCGAGTTTCTGCGCGGCGTGAAGAACCCCATCGGTATCAAATGCGGCCCGACCTCGGAGCCGGACAAGGTGCTGGATCTGATCGACCGGCTGAACCCGGACAATGAAGCCGGCCGCATGACGCTGATCTCCCGCATGGGTGCGGACAAGGTGCATGAACACCTGCCGGGCCTGATCAAGGCGATCGAGCGTGAAGGCAAGACCGTCGTGTGGTCCTGCGATCCGATGCACGCCAACACGATCAAGTCGCAATCGGGCTACAAGACACGGCCCTTCGAGCGCGGACTGACGGAAGTGCGCCGCTTTATCGAAGTACACGAGGCCGAGGGCACCTATGCGGGCGGTATCCATATCGAGATGACCGGCCAGGACGTCACAGAGTGTCTCGGCGGTGCGCAGGCGATCAGCGACGAGGCGCTTTCGGAACGCTATCACACCCATTGCGATCCGCGGCTGAATGCCAGCCAATCGCTTGAGCTGTCCTTCATGGTTGCCGACTTCCTGAAAAATCAGCGCATCGGCAACGGCAAGCAGATCGCGGAGGCGTCCTAGGGGCGCCTGGTGAAGGGAGGGCGGGAAATGAGCCGGCCACCCGATCACGTTCGGGACTGGGCTGACGCCTATTTCAACCGGACGAAGGAAACCGTCGCCCGCTTCGGTGACGTTTCCGTAACCTATGCGGTCTTCATGCGCCGTCCCGTCGTCACCGCGCCGCGTTTGGCGTTGGAGTGGCTGGAAGCGACCGGTCGTGAGCGCGGCGTCGAATTCGACGTCGATCTTTGTCATGAGGAGGGCAAATGGGTCGGTGCCGGTGAGCCGTTAATGTATATCAGCGGCTCCTTCCTTCATCTGGTCGATCTGGAAACCTTGTTCCTGCAAAAAATCGGCCCCGCGTCTGTCGCGGCGTATAACGCCTGCGTCATGTGCATGGATCTGCCGAAATCTGCGTTTCTGGCAATGGATGCGCGGCACTGCGCGGGAACGGAAATGGCCGACATGATGGCCTACGCGGCCTCGGTCGGCTCCGCGCGGGCAAAACGCAAGGTCGATGCGGTCGGTTTCATCGGCAACGCAACGGACGCCACGGCGCATTATTTCGGACAGGAAAAGGGGCTCGGCACCATGCCGCACGCCCTGATCGGCTACGCCGGTTCGACCTTACGCGCGGCGGAGATGTTCGTGGAAACCTTTCCCGGCGAGAACCTGACGGTCCTGGCCGACTATTTCGGGCAAGAGATCACGGATTCCCTGGAGGTCTGCCGCCGATTTCCGGAGATGGTCGAGGAGGGCAAGGTTGCCTTCAGGCTCGATACACCGGGGAGCCGCTATATCGAGGATCTCGATACGGCGTCCGCCTATACGGTGCTCGACCGAAACATACCGGACGCGATCCGCGGTTACCGCACCGACAATGAATTACGTCACCTGATCGGCCCCGGTGTCTCGGCGGCGGCGATCTGGCGGTTTCGGGAAGCGCTCGACGAGGCGGGTTTCGAGAAAGCGCGCATTGTGGTTTCCAGCGGGTTCGGTCCGGCCAAATGCAAGGCGATGGCTATCGCGTCCGCTCCGATCGACGTGGTCGGCACCGGCAGTTACTTGCCGGCGCGCTGGAGCGAAACCTACGCGACGGCCGATATTGTCTCGTATGACGGTGAACCGCGGGTCAAAGTCGGCCGCGAGTTCCTGCTCAGGGAGCGGCGCTGACCTTTCCGTTCTTGAGATCAGCATCAGCAAGTGATTGATCGCGTTCCCCCGGCGCCCCAAAACCGCCGCCGCCCGCCGTCTCGATCGTTAAACGATCGCCCGGCGACAAATTGAAGACATCCTTCGACGGGAACGTTTCCGCGTCACCGTTCGCGCGCTTGACTGTAGCGCGCGCCGAGGTCCCCGCTTCGCCGCCCTGCGAGCCCGCCGCGGGGGCGCCATGGCGTTCGCCCCGATAGGTCACGGTAACGTCGCCGCGCAATACCTCGTATTCCCGGATACATCCCAGGCCGCCGCGGTGTTTCCCCGCACCGCCCGAATTCGGTCGGAGGCCGAAGCGATTGATCCGCACGGGAATATCCATCTCCAGCGCTTCAACCGGCAAGTTCATGCAGTTCGTCGCGTCGGTTTCGATCATGTCGACCCCGTCGCTACGGTGGCTGGCGCCACTGCCGCTGGCCACGATATCGCCGACGACATAGTTTTCGCCGTTGCCGCGCAGGCCGCCCAGCATCAGGATCAGGAGTTCGTTGCCGGAATCTGCGGGGACTTTGTCCGGTACCACCTCTTTCAGGGCGCCGAGGACGCAGGATGCGATGCGTTTGATCGTCGCGGTGCGCGCGTTGACCGGGGCGGGTTCCTGTGGGTTGACGATGCTGCCCTCCGGCAAGGTCAGGTCAAGCGGCCGGAAGCACCCGCCATTGGTCGGTATGTCGGGGTCCGTGACGGCACGCAAAGCGAAACAGGTCGCCGCCGCCACCCCGGACGGCACGCAGTTGAAAGGACCTTTCACCTGATCGTTGGTGCCGGTGAAATCGCAATGGAACCGATCACCTTCGATCGTGACCGCGACTTGGATGCGCACGGGTTTATCCATTTCGACGCCGTCATTGTCGAGATATTCGGTGTAGGCATATGTCCCGTCTGGAATCTCTGACAGCTTCGCACGGGTAAGACGTTCCGATCGGTCGAGAAGGGCGGCGAAGATCGTCTGCAAGATATCGTGATTATGTTTTTCCGCGAGTTCGCCGAGACGACGTGCGCCCACGGTGCAGGCGGCGATCTGCGCGTTCAAATCACCCTCAAAAGAATCCGCCATGCGGACGTTTTGGCGCATCATTTTCATGAGTGTGTCATTCAACACGCCGCCATCACGCAGCTTGAGCGGCGGGATGCGGACACCTTCCTGATAGATTTCGGTGGCGTGCGTCGGTACCGATCCCGGTGTCATGCCGCCGACATCTTGGTGATGGGTCATTGCCGCGCTGAGCGCGATCGGTTTGCCGTCGTGAAAGACCGGCATGACCAGAGCGATATCCGGCAGATGCGTCCCGCCGAGATAGGGGTCGTTTAGGATATAGATGTCGCCATCCTTGGCCTCCGCCAGCGGAAACTCCCGCAGCAGCGTTTCGACGACCGGGATCAGCGTTGCCAGATGGATCGGCACGGCAAGCGCCTGTGACAAGGTTTCCCCTTCGACCGTGAAGAGGCTGGCGGAGGCATCGAGACCTTCCTTGACGATGGGAGAGAAGGAACTCCGCAGTAAGGTCGACTGCATCTCGTTCGCGATACCTTCGAGCTTGTTGCGTACCACTTCAAGCGTGATGGGGTCGATCCGTTCGCTCATTGCGACTGCTCCAAGGGACTGGGGGTTAGAATTAACGTGCTCCCCGCGCCGTTAACGGCTGACCAGCCGGGGGGAACCAGTGTCGTCGTGTCTGCCTGTTCGACGATTGCCGGACCGGCAATCCTGGCCTCTGCGGGAAGGGTGTCTCGGGCGTAGACCGCAGTTTCGACGGGTGCATTCGAGAACAGCACGGATCGGGAAGCCGTTGCAGCACCGCCTCCATCCGCGGTTGGAACGTCGGCTGGTTCACTGTCACCGCCGGCGCGCAGCACAGTGCGCAAATTGACGATGCGGGCCGGCGTTCCTGCGCTGTAACCGTAGATCCTGTCGTGCAGCGCGTGGAATTCCTGCCGCAGGGCTTCCAAAGGTGAGTCCGCCGCGAGATCGAGGGGAACCTCGAGATGATAAGACTGGCCGATGAAACAAATATCGGCCGCATGCTGCGCCGCAATCGCATCCGGTGCGACACCGTCCTCGCGCATCAATTCGCCGGCACGCGCGTCCAGCATGTCGAGGACGGTACGGACATCTGCGATATCGAGCCCGTCCAACGGCCGCGCAAAGCTGGCCGACATTTCGTGCTCGACGGGCGCGGCGAGCAGTCCGGCCGCCGACAATACGCCGGGATAGCGTGGCACAAGAATGCGGGTAATACCGAGTTCTTCCGCAAGAGCCGCAGCGTGCAGCGGCCCGGCCCCGCCGAGGCCGACCAAAGAGAACTCCCGCGGGTCAAACCCTTTCTGAATGGATACCAGACGGATGCCTTCGGCCATTTGCGCATTGACGACCCGGTGGATC
>JAPPPC010000186.1:3856-8187 GCA_028817685.1 Rhodospirillaceae bacterium | reverse complement strand
CCCCGCCGCCGGGGCAGCCGCAATGGCGGGAATATCTTCCCGGGGCCGGCCCCGCTTGACACCATCTCCTTCATGCCGTTGAGCTCCGCCGATCCGTTTGGCGGCGTCATCATCACCGACTGGTACTCGCCGCCAGAGACGCCGCGCGAGCGGATCAAGCTGAACGTCTATATCCTAGGGCGGGAGCTGCGCGCCGATGGGTTGCGTGTCTCTGTCTTCCGGCAAACCCGCGCCAGCCAGCCTTGGCAGGAAGCGAAAGTCGACCCCAAAACGGTGCGCGATATCGAAAACGCCATCCTGAAACGCGCCCGGGAACTGCGCATCGCCAATTTGCGCGTGCAGTAGACGGCAACTAGGGTACCGCCGCCCTTACTATCCGTACCCAAGGAACGAACACCGCATCATGACCCGCTATAACGCCAAGGAAACCGAGGCCAAGTGGCAACGGATTTGGTCCGACCAAAGCGTCTTCGAGGTGACCGAGGATCCGTCGCGGCCGAAATACTACGTGCTGGAGATGTTCCCCTACCCGTCCGGGCGCATCCATATGGGCCATGTGCGCAACTACACGATGGGCGATGTCGTCGCGCGCTACAAGCGCGCGCAGGGCTTCAACGTGCTGCACCCGATGGGCTGGGATTCCTTCGGTCTGCCGGCTGAGAACGCCGCCTTCGAAAACAAGGTCCATCCGGCGAAATGGACGCGCGAGAATGTCGCGGTCATGCGCGACCAGCTGAAATCCATGGGTCTGTCGCTCGACTGGAGCCGTGAGCTGTCGACCTGCGAGCCGGACTATTACGCGCACGAACAGAAGATGTTCATCGATTTCTACAAGAAGGGGCTCGCCTATCGCGGAGAGTCCTGGGTCAATTGGGACCCGGTCGAGGACACGGTGCTGGCCAACGAACAGGTCATCGACGGGCGCGGCTGGCGGTCCGGCGCGGAGGTCGAGAAGAAACTGCTGCACCAGTGGTTCCTGAAGATCACCGACTATGCCGACGAGCTGCTGGAAGGCATCGAGAGCCTGGAACGCTGGCCGGACAAGGTCCGGCTGATGCAGACCAATTGGATCAATCGCTCCGAGGGCGCGAAGATCCTGTTCGACATCAATGGCCGGGACGACAAGCTGGAAGTCTTCACCACACGGCCGGATACGCTGTTCGGCGCGTCCTTTTGCGCTCTGTCGCCGAACCATCCGCTGAGCCAGGAATTGGCCGAGGGCAATGCCGATCTGGCCGACTTCCTGGTCGAGTGCGCCAAGCTGGGCACCAGCGAGGCGGCGCTGGAGAAAGCCGAGAAGCTCGGCTTCGATACCGGCCTGACCGTGGCCCACCCGTTCCGGCCCGGTCACGAGCTACCGATCTATGTCGCCAATTTCGTGCTGATGGAATACGGCGCCGGCGCGATCTTCGGCTGCCCCGGTCACGATCAGCGCGATCTGGAGTTCGCCCGTAAATATGGGCTCGACGTCATTCCCGTCGTCTGCCCGCCGAAAGAGGATCCGGCGACCTACGCGATCGGCGACGAGGCCTATACCGGCGACGGCGCGTTGATCAATTCCGAGTTCCTGGACGGACTCGACGTGCCGAGCGCGATCCGTGCCGCCATCGACCGGTTGATCGAGATGGGCGCCGGCGAAGGCACCGTCAATTACCGGCTGCGCGACTGGGGTGTGTCGCGCCAGCGTTACTGGGGCTGCCCGGTGCCGATGATCCATTGCGCGGATTGCGGCACTGTGCCGGTGCCGGAGGCGGATTTGCCCGTCGCGCTGCCGGAAGATGTCACCTTCGACAAGCCCGGCAATCCGTTGGACCACCATCCGACCTGGAAGCATGTCGACTGCCCGGTCTGCGGCAAACCGGCGCAACGCGAAACCGACACGTTCGACACCTTTATCGATTCGGCCTGGTATTTCATTCGCTTCTGCTCGCTCAGTCCGAGTTCGGCCTTCGATCGCGCCGCGGCGGAGTATTGGATGCCCGTCGACCAATATATCGGCGGGGTCGAACACGCGGTGCTGCACCTGCTCTATGCGCGGTTCTTCACCCGGGCCCTGCGCGATTGCGGCTATCTGGATGTGGCGGAACCTTTCGAAGGCCTGTTCACTCAGGGTATGGTCTGCCATGAAACCTACCAGACGCCGGATGGCGGCTGGGTCTTCCCGAGCGACGTGATCGATGGCGATGACGGCAGCCGCGTCGAGCGCGAGAGCCGGCAGCCGATCAAGGTTGGCCGGTCGGAGAAAATGAGCAAGTCGCGCCGCAACGTGGTCGACCCGGAATTGATCCTCGACACCTACGGCGCGGACGCCGGCCGGTTGTTCATGATGTCGGACAGCCCGCCGGAACGCGATCTGGAATGGACGGAGTCAGGCATCGAAGGGGCGTGGCGCTACCTCAACCGGGTGTGGCGCCTGATCACCGAAACGCCTATCGCGCCAATGGATACGCCCGCCCCGGACAGTCTGGACGATGCCGCCGTGGCGGTGCTGCGCACGGTGCACCAGACCATCGCCGCGGTCACCGAAGGGCTGGAGCGGTTCCGCTTCAACCGGTCGGTCGCCCATGTCCGCGAGCTGACCAACGCGCTGACCGACTACAAGGACGCCGGGCCGACGCACGACTATGTGCGGCGCTTCGCGCTGGAGACCGTGGTGCAATTGATCGGCCCGATGATGCCGCACATCGCCGAGGAGCTGTGGCAGACCCTCGGATACGAAACCTTGCTGGCGGACGCGCCCTGGCCCAAGGCCGATCCGGCCTATCTGGTCGACGAGACGGTGACCATCGCCGTGCAGATCAAGGGCAAGCTGCGCGGCACGATCGAAATGCCGCGCGATGCCGACAAGGCCGCGGTCGAAGAAATGGCCCTGGCGCTGGACGCGGTGCAACGCGTGACCGAAGGCAATCCGCCGCAACGGGTCATCGTCGTGCCCAACAAGATCGTCAATGTGGTGGTCTAGGCTCCTGGCGGCCATCGCGGTCGCCGCCCTGTTGGCCGGATGCGGTTTTCGGCCGCTCTACGGCACCGCTGGCGAAAACCGGCAGGTCGCGGCGCAGCTGGCGCAGATCCAAATCCAAACCATCCCCGACCGCACCGGGCAGAAATTGCGGAATTTCCTGCTCGACCGCCTGAACCCGAAAGGACAACCGGCGCAGCCGCTGTATTATTTGCAGGTAACCATCAACGTCTCGCGGACCGACCTGGGCATCGAGCGGGATGAGACGGCGACGCGGGCGCTGCTGGTGCTGACCGCCAACTACCAGCTGATCGATCGCGCCAGAAAGGCGGTCCTGGTCGAGGGCTCGACGCAATCGACCAGCAGCTTCAACATCGTGGCGTCCGACTTCGCGACCTTGAGCGCCGAGACCGACGCGACCGAACGGGCGACGCGCGAGGTCAGCGACGACATCAAGACCCGGCTCGCGCTCTACTTCACCCGCTAGGATACCGCGATGAAGATCGCCGCCAACCGCGCCGACGCTTTCGCCCGCAACCCGGATGACGGTGTCCGTGCGGTGCTGGTCTACGGCCCCGATGACGGGTTGGTGCGGGCCCGTGGCGACGCGCTGACCAAGGCGGTCGTCGAGGATCCCAGCGATCCCTTCCGGATCGCCGAAGTGAGTGCGGCGGGGCTGCGCGACGCGCCGTCGCTGATCGCCGACGAGGCGGCGGCCATCGCCCTGACCGGCGGCCGCCGGGTCGTGCGCTTTCGCGACGCGCCGGAATCCGCGACCGGCGCCCTGGAAGCGTTTCTGGAGGACAGTCCGGGCGACGCCCTGGTCGTGGTACAGGCCGGCAACCTGTCCGCCCGCTCGAAGCTGCGCAAGCTGTTCGAGGACAAGAAAAACGCCGCCGCCCTACCCTGCTACGCCGACGACGAGCGCAGCCTGGATCAGCTCATCCGCAGCACGATGGAAAGCGAAGGCATTTCGGTCTCGATGGAGGCGGTGGACTACCTGACCGCCAATCTCGGCGCCGACCGCGGATTGAGCGTGGCCGAGCTGGAAAAACTGGCGCTCTATGCCGGACCGAACGGGGCGGTCGAACTGGACGATGCGGTCGCCTCGGTCGGAAATTCCAGCGCGCTGTCGATCGACGACGTCATCTACGCCGCCGCCGGCGGCAACGGGCTGGCCGCTGACCGGGCACTGACCCGCAGCTATGCGGAGGGCGTCAACCCGGTCACGATCCTGCGCGCGCTTGGCCGCCACCTGATGCGGCTGCAACTGGCGCGGGCCAAGGTGGATGGCGGCGCGCCAGTCGATGCCGCCATGAAGTCGCTGCGCCCGCCCGTCTTCTTCAAGCTGGCCGGCCCGTTCCGACAGCAG
>JAPPPC010000186.1:0-3846 GCA_028817685.1 Rhodospirillaceae bacterium | reverse complement strand
CAGCTGCGCGTTTGGTCCGGCGCCAAACTGACCCGCGCGCTCGCCCTGGTGCTGGAAGCCGAACGACAGTGCAAACGCACCGGCGCGCCGGCCGAAGAACTGTGCGGCCGCGCCATCCTGCAGATTTCGCGGTTGGGCACCGTACGGCGCTAATTTACGCCGCGTTCAACGCCCGCCACACGACTTCCGGCGTCGCCGGAAAGGCCACATCCGAAACACCTGCCGGGGCCAAAGCGTCGAGCACGGCGCTGGCGAGACAAGCCACTGCACCGACCGTGCCGGCTTCCCCCGCCCCTTTGATGCCGAGCGGATTGCGCGGGCTCGGTACCGCATGGGTTTCGATTTCCAGTTCGGGGAATTCGTCTGCGCGCGGCATCTGATAGTCCATGAAGGAGCCCGTCATGACCTGCCCGGTTCCGTCCATCACCACCTGTTCGCCGGTGATCTGCGCGATACCCTGGACGATGCCGCCATGCAGTTGGCCCTTCAGCAGCAGCGGGTTCATTACCGTGCCCACATCATCGACGGCGACGTAACGCAGCACGCGGATCACGCCGGTGTCGGGATCGATTTCCACTTCCGAAACGTGACAGGCATTCGGGAACGTCGGACCCGGCGATTTGAAGGTATCGAACCCATTCAGCCCGCTTTCCATGCCCGGCGGGAGCATGGCGTGGTTGAAGGCGAGCGCGGCGATTTCAGTGAGATCGAGGCCGCGGTCCGTGCCGGCGATCGCAAAGCGGCCTTGCGAGAACTCGATATCCGCTTCCGCCGCTTCGAGATTGTGCGCGGCAATCCGCTTGCCCTTCTCAATGATCTTGTCGGCCGCACCCGTCAGCGCCGCGCCGCCCAGCCCCGAGACGCGCGAGCCGCCGGTCCCATGCCCGTAGGCGACCATGTCGGTGTCGCCCTGAACGTAGCGGATACGCTCGAAATCGATGTCGAACTTCTCTGAGACGAGCTGCTTAAAGACGGTTTCATGGCCCTGGCCGTGGCTATGCGTGCCCATCAGGATGGTGACATAGCCCTGCTGGTCGATGCGGATCTCGCCGCCCTCGTCGAACATGCCCGCCGCTTGCTCGATCGCATTGGCGATGCCGAGGCCGCGCAGCTTGCCGGCGGATTTGGCCGCCTCGCGCCTTGCGTCGAACCCGGCGGCGTCCGCCATCTCCAACGCCCGGTCCATGTTGCGTTCGAACTCGCCGGAATCGTAGTTGTAGCTGAGCGGTGTCTGATAGGGGAACGCATCGGACGCGATGATATTGCGCCGCCGCAGTTCGACCTTATCGATACCCATTTCCAGCGCCGCCTGGTCGATCACCCGCTCGACGGCGAAGGTCGCCTCCGGCCGGCCGGCACCGCGATAGGGATTGGTCGGGGCGCTGTTCGTGAAGACGCCGGTGACGTCGACATGAATTGCCGGTGTCCGGTAGACCCCGGCGACGCCGCCCAGATTGCCGAAGGCGGGCAGCGGTCCGAAATTGCTGAGATAGGCGCCGACGCTCGCCTGCTTTTTCATCCGCAAGCCGAGGAAGGTGCCGTCCCGGTCGAGCGCCAGCTCGACAGTGGCGGTGAAGTCGCGGGCATGTTCTTCGAGAATGCCCTCCGACCGCTCATTCACCCATTTCACCGGCCGTCCGAGCTGTTTGGCGGCCCACACGGTCAGGCCGAGTTCCGGAAAGCAGGTCGAGCGCAACCCGAACGAACCGCCCATGTCCGGGCTGACAATCCGCAGCTTGCTTTCCGGCACGTTGAGGACACCGCCGGCCAGCCAACTGCGGATATCGTGCGGGAACTGGTTGCCGGCATGCAGCGTGTAACGGTCCTCGAACGGATTGTACTCGCCAACCGCGGCGCGCGGTTCCATCGGGTTGATCGCGACGCGGGCGAAGGGAATCTCGACCGAGCTGACGTGATCCGCCGCTGCAAAGGCGGCGTCCGTGGCGGCGCGGTCGCCCATTTCCAGGGTGAAGCAGATGTTGTTAGGACAATCGTCCCAGAGCACAGGCCCATCCGGCGTCAGCGCATCGCTGATCTCGACGACCGGCGGCAAATCCTCGTAATCGACCTCGATCAGCTCCGCCGCGTCTTTCGCCTGCGCCCGCGTCTCCGCGACGACGAACGCCACATAGTCGCCGACGAACGCCACCTTGTCTTCGGCCAGCATGGGCCGTTTCGGCTCATAGAGAGGCGATCCGTCCGGCCGAGTCAGCGGCACCAGCTTCGGCGCGAAGCAGGGTGTTCCGCCCAGCGCGGTGACATCGGCGCCGGTATAGACTGCCAATACGCCCGGTGCGGCCGCGGCAGCGCTGGTATCGATCGAGCGGATCCGCGCATGTGCCACCGGCGAGCGCAGCATGAAGGACGCGGCCTGCCCGGGCAGGTTTATGTCGTCGGTGTAACGGCCGCCACCGCGCAACAGACGCAGATCTTCGGTGCGCGGCGCCGATTGTCCGAGGGCAAATCTCATGATGCGGTCTCCCAAGATACGCTGCCGGCAACCCGGGCCGACAGTAAATCCTATCCCGAGACGGCCGCTGCCGAAAGGCGGCGCGGCCGCGCCCGGGATCGAGAATTTTCTTTGCGCCGGCCACGGGCGCGCCCATCTAACATGAACAGCGTGGAAGGGAGACGAAATATTGGCGATGAAGCTTAACGTCAACGGACGCCGGGTCGATATCGCCGCTCAGCCGGGCACGCCGCTGCTTTGGGTGCTGCGCGACGAGTTGGACCTCACGGGCACGAAATATGGCTGCGGCATCGCCGCCTGCGGCGCCTGCACGGTCCATATCAACGGGCAGCAGGTGCGGTCCTGCTCGATCTTCATTGAGGATATCGAGGACGGCGCCGAAGTCACGACGATCGAAGGGCTCGACAGCCCCGCGGCACAAGCCGTTCAAACGGCCTGGCAAGAACTCGACGTGGTGCAATGCGGCTACTGCCAGTCCGGCCAGATCATGTCGGCGGTCAGTCTGCTGGAAAGCAAGCCCAAACCAAGCGATGCGGATATCGATGCGGTCATGAGCGGCAATGCCTGCCGGTGCGCGACCTATGTCCGAATCCGCGCGGCCATCCATCGCGCCGCCGCCAAGATGGAGCGCTGAACCATGCCAACGGATCGCCGTTCCTTCCTGAAGGGCGCCGCGACGGCGAGCGCCGCGCTGATCGTCGGGTTCCGCCCGGACGGCGCGGTCGCCGCCGAAGACACCGGCGCGGCTTTCAACCCCTTCGTACGCATCGCGCCGGACGGCGTGGTCCATGTGATGCTGAAGCATTTCGAAATGGGACAGGGCACCGCCACCGGGCTCGCGACCCTGGTCGCCGAAGAGCTCGACGCCGATTGGGACCGCGTTGCCGTCGAATTCGCGCCGGCGGACAATGCCCGCTACAAGAACTTGTTTTTCGGCGCCCAGGGTACGGGCGGTTCGACCGCGATCGCAAACAGTTTCCAACAATATCGCAAGGCCGGCGCCGCGGCCCGCGACATGCTGATCGCCGCCGCCGCCGCTTCCTGGAACGTTCCCGCGGCATCAATCACCATCGAACGCAGCACCCTGCGGTCCGGCGGCCGCACCGCCGATTTCGGCGCGATGGTCGCACAGGCCCGAACCGTCACGCCGCCACGGGACCCCGCGCTCAAAAAGCCGGCGGATTTCCGGCTGATCGGCACGGAAGGCCTGCCGCGCAAGGACACGCCGGACAAGATCACCGGCAAGGCGGTCTACGCCATCGACGTCAAGCGGCCCGGCATGGTGACGGCGGTTTTGCTGCGCGCGCCCCGGTTCGGCGGGCTGTTGACCGGTGTTGACGCGGAGGCCGCCAAGGCGGGTCCGGGTTTCGTCGGCG
>JAPPPC010000072.1:6508-8192 GCA_028817685.1 Rhodospirillaceae bacterium | reverse complement strand
TGACAGCGGCGACCTGATCCGGCCCCGCACCAGGCGCAACGACAGGCGATGCAAGTCCGCCGGCGATGTTGCCGTTAAGCGCGCTGCCGACCGCGTACCCGAGCTCATTCGCTCGGACGGCGACCGAGGCAGCGCCGGCAACCGCGGCCTCGAGCAAGCCCGTCCGGTTGGCCCATCGATCCCGGCTGCTGGTATCGCACTCGACTAAGACCATGACCCGTTGCGCGACACTGGGGTCGAAGGTGCGAACGAAAACGTTGGTCCGCTTGGCGGTCGCTTTCCAGTCGATGAAACGGGCCGGATCGCCCGGCCGATAGTCGCGTACGCCGCTCGGCCTGGTCAGGTCATCGACACGGCGGTCACGGCTCGACGAGTCCCCGATCGGCCGCGCGGAGTGCAAATTTAGGTACGGGAGCGGTACCGTCTGCGGATAGACCACAAGGCTCGTCGGCCTCCGGTGCGATTCTAGCCGCGCCTCGTAGAACCCGAAAATGTCGCCGCTTGCGATACGCGAAGGACCGAACGCGTAGTGGCCGCGCCTACGGGCCGTCAGCCGATGATGAAAGGTCACCCGTTCATATTGGCTCAGGCTCGTCGTCTCACGTATCTCAGTCAGCCCGAATTGGCTGCGGATCATCGCATCCTTGCGGTGGAGCACCAGCCCGGTCGGCACGAACTCCGTAATCGATACCCAAGGAAGCGGAAGCGGCTTGCGGTTTTCGACCGTGAGTGCCAAATCGAAACTGTCGCCAACCAACAGCCGTTCACTGGCCGGCTGGCACAGATAGTCGACATCGACCAATGCCAGCCGCGACCACACCCGTGAGACCACGACCAGCACCAGCACCAGCCCGCACAACGCCGCGATGAACAGTTTGCCCACCGCGGCGCCCACGATGGCGACAACGATGAGAACCAGAACGATAAAATCGGAAATGACCGAACCGGAGCGGGTCCAGCGGCCGTTTCCGAGTTCGAAAGGGTCGGCGTCGCCGATCGCCATGCCGTTTACCCAGCGGTTCCTTCGATGGGAACGTCGACACTTTGCAGGATATCGGCGATGACCGCGGCCGCGGTGACACCGCGAAGCCTGGCTGCCGACTCGACAATCATTCGATGGGCCAGCACGGAGCCGGCAAGCGCCTTGACGTCATCCGGCATGACATAACCCCGGCCATCGATGACAGCATAGGCCTGGCAGGCGCGCTGCAAAGCCAACGCCGCGCGCGGACTGGCGCCGAGCCGGACCCTGCTGTCGCTGCGCGTTTCCCCGACAATGGCAAGCAAATAGTCCCGGACCTTTGAATCCACGGAAACGGTATCAACAGTATCTTGGGCACGGGCTATATCCACCGGACCGGCGACCGGCGATGCACCGTCGCGTTCGATTCCGCGCTCGAACCGCTCCAACATCGCGGATTCTTCCCGCGCGTCGGGGTATCCCAGTTCGAGGCGCAGGAGGAACCGGTCGAGCTGTGCTTCCGGCAATGGGAAGGTACCCTCCAACTCAACGGGATTCAGTGTTGCCACAACGAAGAACGGATTTGGCAGCTGACGGGTTTCGCCGTCGATGGAAACCTGCCGTTCCTGCATCGCCTCCAATAGGGCCGATTGGGTGCGCGGCGTCGCCCGGTTGATTTCATCCGCCAGCAGAACCTGGTTGAAGATCGGACCCGGTCGGAAC
>JAPPPC010000072.1:5280-6498 GCA_028817685.1 Rhodospirillaceae bacterium | reverse complement strand
CCGGAACCAAATGGGGCGTTAACTGGACACGTCCGAACTCACAACGCAGAGCGCCCGCCAACGCTTTCGATAGCGTGGTCTTACCCGTGCCGGGCACGTCTTCGATCAAAACATGGCCGCGCGCGAACAGCGCGGTAATCGCCAAATCGATGGCTGCCGACTTTCCGACCAGGGTCCTTTGGACTGCCTCGCGGATTGCAACAGCCAATGTCCGGGTCGCAGCGATATCGCCTGCGGTATCCGCCGCCGATGTGCCGTCCATACCCTACATCCCTGTTAACGCTTCGCTTTGAGCCCGACCTTACCACACTCCGGTATGAAGTAATGAGCCCTGGTCATGCAAAAGGAACTAACGTTCTTGTGACTTTTTGTGCGCGGCAAGTGCCATCAATCGCCGATCGCGCCAATTGCGGCGTTCTTCCAACCCCTCTGCAGGAATCTTGGCGCGCATTTCCGCTTCTGCTTTGGCGATCAGCGCCTCGCTCCAGGGTTCAGGATCAGATCGGGACGCATCGATCGAATGGTACAACGGCCCAAGCACCTCGGCATATTCTCGCACGCCACCCGGTGCATTGAGATCGATTGTTTCGAAAGGACCAATGAACGACCAGCGCAGACCAAGCCCCTCGCGCACGGTTTTGTCGATATCGTCGGCGCTCGCATAACCTTCCTCCAGCAACGCCCAGGCCTCCCGCAGCAGCACACCCTGCAATCGGTTGAGGATGAAACCTTCGATCTCGCGCCGCACCAGGATCGGCGACTGCCCGACGTCGCGCATCACCGTCATCGCCGTTTCGACAGACGCCGGGTCCGTCCAGGGTGCAGGCGCAACTTCCACGACCGGCACCAGATAGGGCGGGTTCACCGGATGTGCGACGAGGAAACGGTCGCGATTTTGCAGATCTTCGGTGAATGCGGAGGCGGGAATGCCCGATGTCGAACTACCGACAACCGTCTCCGGCCCTAACAGTTCGGAAATCTGGCGGCTGACCTCTTGTTTCAGCGGCACGCGTTCCGGTACGGATTCCTGGACATATTTTGCCCCTTCGATCACCGCCGCCATGTCGTCGCAGACCTCGACCCGCGACAGGATCGCGTCGGCGTCGTCGATGAGCCCCACCCCCTTCAGGTCGGCAAGACGCCCTGCAACGTCATCGAGAACGCGGTCACGCGCCGCCTGAGACGCATCGAAGACACGCACATGTTCTCCGCCACGGG
>JAPPPC010000072.1:1608-5270 GCA_028817685.1 Rhodospirillaceae bacterium | reverse complement strand
CGATAGACCAACCGGTCCCGACCAGCCCGGCCCCGAACACACCAATATGCATATTGCCCTCCCTACTACAGCGCCCCTAAGGCGCCAGCACCAGTTTGATGCCGTAACCGACAAGCGCTACAGCGCAAACGCCGCCCGCCCACAATCCGACGAACCACAACAGTTTCTGCATCAGTGGTACCCCTCGTCCGGATCGGTCTTACCGCGGAACACCCAATAGGAATAAGCCGTGTAGGCAAGGATCATGGGTACCAGGACGACAGCGCCGACGAGCAGGAACGACAAGCTTTCAGACGGCGCGGCAGCCTGCCAGATGGTGAGCGAGGGCGGCACCATATAGGGGTAGAAGCTGATGCCGATCCCGGCGAAACACAGCGCGAAGATGACCTGCGCGGCAACGAAAGGAATCGTGTCGTTGCCGTCGCGCAAGGCGCGGTGCAGCGCGAAGGCCGCGCCCAGTACCAGCACCGGCACGATGCCGCTGAAGACCGCCGTCGGCCAGGCGAACCAGCGTTCCAGATAGGCCGGGTTCTGGAATGGCGTCCATAGGCTGACCGCGCCTATCAACACCAGGGTCACGATCGACGTGCGCTTGGCCACGGAGACCGCGTGTTCATGCACCGGTCCTGTCGTCTTCATCACCAACCAGGTCGCGCCGAGCAGCCGGTAGCCAACGACCAGCGCCAAACCGGTGACGACGCTGAACGGCGTCAGCCAGTCCCACCAGCCGCCGGCATAGGCGCGGCCCTCGACCGGAATGCCCTGCACCAGCGCGCCCAGCGCAATCCCTTGCGCGAAGGTTGCGGCCAACGACCCGCCGGCAAAGGACCAATCCCACAGCGCCTTGCCGCGTTCGGTCCGCCAGCGGAATTCGAAGGCGACACCGCGAAACACCAGCCCCAACAGCATGACGATCAGGGGCGCGTAGAGCGCCGGCATAACGACCGCATAGGCGAGCGGAAAGACGGCGAACAACCCGCCACCGCCAAGCACCAACCAGGTTTCATTGCCGTCCCAGACCGGTGCCACCGTGTTCATGGCGAGGTCACGGTCGGCATCGCTCTTCAGGAAGGGAAACAGCAGCCCGACGCCGAGGTCAAACCCGTCAAGCACCACATAGGCGAGAATGGAAAAGGCGATGATACCGGCCCAAAGGAATGGCAGATCGAGTTCCATGCCGTCCTCCCTACTCCAACACCGCGCGGCCCGGCGTGATGCCGGCAGTCCGCGTCGGTCCAATATCGATATCGGTAAGGCCCGCTTCCGGCGGCTTCCTCATCAGCCGCAACAGGTAGAACACGCCGGCCCCAAAAACGGCGAAGTACACGACGATGAACGCCAGGAGCGACGCACCGACCGCTGGTGCGTCCAGTGGCGACACGGATTCCGCCGTCTTCAAAAGACCGTAGACGGTATAAGGCTGCCGCCCCACTTCGGTCGTGACCCACCCGGCGAGAACGGCGATGATCCCCGAAGGCCCCATCGCCACGGCGGCCCAGTGCAGCCAGCGTCCGTCAAACAGCCTGCCGCGCAGCCGGTACCAAAGCGACCAGAGCCCGACAGCCGCCATCGCAAAACCGAGCCCGACCATGATGCGGAAGCTCCAGAACACAATTTCCGCCGGCGGCCGTTCTTCGCGCGGCCAGGCTTTCAAGCCCTTCACCTCACCTTCCAGCTCATGGGTCAGGATCAGCGATCCCAACTTCGGTATCTCGATCGCATACCGGGTCTCCTCGGCGTCATCGTCCGGAATGCCAAACAGGATCAGCGGCGCGCCCTTGTGCGTCTCATAGTGGCCTTCCATCGCCGCAACCTTGGCCGGCTGATGTTCCAGCGTGTTCAGCCCGTGAAAATCACCGGCGATGATCTGCAGCGGCGCGACCAGCGCGGCCATCCACATCGCCATGGAAAACATGATCCGTGCACCGCGGTCCTGACGGTTGCGCAGCAGGTGCCAGGCGCCGACGGCGCCTACGATGAAGGCGGTCGTCAGGTAGGCCGCCAGCACCATATGCACCAGCCGGTAGGGGAAGGACGGGTTGAAGACCGCAGCGACCCAATCGACCGGAACGAACTGCCCGACGTCGTTTATCCCATAGCCCGCCGGTGTCTGCATCCAGCTGTTCACCGACAGGATCCAGAAAGCGGAGAACAGGGTCCCGATCGCGACCATCAAGGTGGCCAGGAAGTGCAGCTTAGGCCCGACCCGCTTCAGCCCGAACAGCATGACGCCGAGGAATCCCGCCTCAAGGAAAAAGGCGGACAGCACCTCATAACCCATGAGCGGCCCCAGAATGGGCCCGGTCTTGTCCGAGAAGACGCTCCAGTTTGTGCCGAATTGATAGCTCATCACGATGCCGGACACGACGCCCATACCGAAGGCGACGGCAAAGATTTTTTTCCAGTAATCGAAAAGCTTTAGATAGGTGTCGTCCTTGCGCCAAAGCCACAAACCCTCGAGTACCGCGAGGTAACTCGCGAGACCGATCGAGAAGGCTGGAAAGACGATATGGAAGGAGACCGTGAAGGCGAACTGCCATCGCGCAAGAAGTGTGGCATCAAGAGATTCGAACATCCGTCACCTCCCAAAACTCTCTGCTCCACCATATTAAATGGCCGGATTCCCCAACCTGGACAAGCTGAAGCAACCGCGGCGTTACGTCACAAGAGACTTCGTACGCTACCCCGACAGATGCACCGCTGGGTCGGCGATATGCTCAAGGAAGGCGGGACGCTGCCGGATCACCTCGTACCACCGGGTCAGGTTCGGCAAATCGGGCGTCTGCAAGTCGAACAGGAACCAGCGGTGCACCCGCATGCCGACCGGGATGTCACCCATCGTGAACCGCTCGCCGGCAATGAAGGGGGTTTTGGCGAGTTGATCGTCGATGATGTGCAAAGGTCGCAGCAGCGCTTGCCGCGCACTCTCTACCTGCGCCGGATCGCGTTCTTCCGGCGGCAGCCGCACCAAATGCATGACGAGCGTGTGCTGATGCGGCAGGAACGTATTGCCCTCCCAATCCATCCAGCGGCTTGCCGACGCAAATGTCTCCAAATCGTCGCCAAACAAGACGTCCGGTGCGTATTTCATCGCCAGATATTGGATGATGCTGTTCGATTCCCAGAGCGTGAACCCGCCATCCTTGATCGTTGGCACGGTTCCGTTCGGGTTCATGGCGCGGTATTCCGGCGTATCGACAATGCCGTAGGGTTCGTTCCCCTTGTCGACGCTGCCATTCGGCCCCATCGTTCCGCTGGCCAGAATCATCTCGAATTCGATGCCGGTTTCCGCCAGCGCCCACAGCACCTTCTGCGTCCGCGCCGATGTCGGCCGTCCCCATATCGTCAGCATTCCGCAATCCTCCCCTCGTCCCACATCACGATGGGAGTGTAGCCAAGAACGGGGTTTCCACGCCATGGCCCGGCGTGCCAGTCTGCGGCCAACCACCGAAAACCCTATGGAGAAAAGACCGATGAAACTTCTTGGCAGCTACCGTTCGCCCTATGTGCGCCGCGTCGCCGCAAGCCTGAACTTGATGGGCATCGCCTACGAACATGATGCCGTTCCCGTCTTCGACGAACCGGATGCCGTGAAGGCGCACAACCCGCTGGTACGCGTGCCGACCCTGGTGATGGATGACGGCGAGGCTTTGGTCGAGAGC
>JAPPPC010000072.1:0-1598 GCA_028817685.1 Rhodospirillaceae bacterium | reverse complement strand
GTCGAGAGCTACGCGATCCTGGACACGCTGGACGAGATGGCCGGCGACAAGCGGCTGACGCCGGCAAGCGGCGCGGCCCGACGCAATGTCATGAAACTGACCGCCGTCGGCACGGGCACGATGGATAAAACGGTCTGGGCCGTCTATGAGGGCCGCTTCCACCCAAAGGAGAAGTATCACAAGCCCTGGGTCGAACATAACGAAGCGCAGGCAGTCGGCGGTCTCGGCTATCTGGATGAATGCGCCAAGACTGCGGGCGAGGCCTGGCTCGCCGGCGACAGCATCAGCCAGGCGGATGTCACCGCAGCCGTGGCATTCGCATTCGCGAAGCTGGCGCGGCCGAAGCTGGATGTCGATGCGAAGTTCCCGGCGCTGGCCGGACTGTCGGCCCGCTGCGAAGCGATGGATGCGTTTTCCAGCGTAACACCCTGACAAGGAAACGTATTTCATGAAACTGATCGGCGGCACGCGCTCACCCTATGTACGCCGTGTCGCCATCAGTTTGACCCTGATG
Organism: Rhodospirillaceae bacterium; assembly: GCA_028817685.1. GTDB lineage: Bacteria > Pseudomonadota > Alphaproteobacteria > UBA8366. The sequence goes on along the minus strand of JAPPPC010000072.1, from coordinate 1,084 downwards.
GGGTTCGACTACGCGCACGAGGCGACCTCGCCATTCGAGTCGCCGGACGCCATCCGGCAGCACAATCCGCTGACCCGGATCCCGACGCTGATCCTCGAGGATGGCGAGGTGCTGGTGGAAAGCTATGCGATCCTCGATGCGCTGAACGAGATGGCGGAACCGGACAAACGGCTGGTCCCGATGGCCGGCGAAGACCGTCGTCGGGTCATGAAGCTGACGGCGGTTGCCACCGGCGCTACGGACAAGCTGATCTGGAGCGTTTACGAGCGGCGCTTCCGGCCGGCCGAGAAGATCCACCAGCCCTGGATCGAACACAATGTGTCGCAACTGCTCGGCGAACTCGCCTATTTGGAAGGCTGTGCCGGGGATAGCTGGCTCGCTGGGGGAGACAGCATCAGCCTTGCCGATGTCGGTGCGGTGGTGGCGCTGCAGCAAACGGAGATGGCACGCCCGGACCTGACGCCGCGCACGGAGTTTCCACAACTGGCCGCGCTCGCACAACGGTGTGAACCAATGGCGGCGTTCTCAAGCGTCGCCCCAGCATAAATCGATCGAGACCTATCCGAGCGGTTCCGCGGCCGCCTGATCCTTCGCGGCCTCGGCCAGGAGCCAATCTCGGAATATTCCGATCTGTTTGGCGTTCGCCGTCGCCTTGGGACAAACGAGCCAGTATGAAATCGGCGCCGCAATGGATTCCCTGACCGGCCGAACCAGCCGCCCCGCCCTTAGGTCGAGCGCGGCCAGCGCGCTGCGCGCCAAGGCAACGCCCTGCCCCGAAACCGCGGCGTCGATTGCCAAGCTCGTATCGGAGAAAATCGGGCCGCCGCGTGGTGCGGCCGCCTCGACTTCGAATGTGCGGAACCATTCGCGCCAACCGTCCCGCGCCTGATCGTGCAGCAGGCGACACCGCTGTAAATCCCGCGGAGTCTGAATTTCCATGTCGCCCGCATAGGAAGGGCTGCAGACCGGGAAGTACCATTCGGGACAAAGCCGGGTCACGTGCAGTTGCGGACAGTCGCCGGTGCCGTGCAGGATACAGAGATAGATATCGTCGACTGCAAAATCCAAATGGCGGCTCAGAGCG
>JAPPPC010000421.1:3742-8200 GCA_028817685.1 Rhodospirillaceae bacterium | reverse complement strand
CACCGATACTGTCCGCCAGCGTGGTGTAGAAGCCGTAAACGCCAAAATAGCCGACAAACATCAGCAGCGCGATGAGAAGGGCATAGGCCTTGATCTTGAACATTACGGCAAAATAGGCGAAGCGCGCCCATCCGTCACAATCAATCGAGAGATCGCGAGCGGTGCGATCGGTTATTGACACTTTTTACGAACAACGTAATTTCGCGATTCTAATATTTGGCTCGGCGCACATTGCGAAACGGGCCAAGAAATCAGGGAGAATATCCATGCGGAAAACACTCACCGCCATCGCGGTTGCGGCTGCCGTCTCCGTTGCCGCCACCGCCGACGCCAAAACCCTGCGCTGGGCCTTTCAGGGCGACGCACAAGGGCTCGATCCGTACGGGCTGAACGAGACATTTACCCTCGGCATGCTGGGCAACGTCTATGAGGGTCTGATCCGGCACCGGCCCTTTCATGATCACCGAGCGCGAAACCGATGTGAAGACGGTCTTCAAGCCGTTCTCCGGCTGGTGGGATAAGCCGAAGCACAACCTCACCGAGGTTGTCATGACGCCGATCGGCTCCGACGCGACCCGCGTTGCCGCGTTGTTGTCGGGTCAGGTCGACATGGCCTATCCGGTGCCCGTGCAGGACATCAAGCGCGTGAATGCCAACAATGGCACCTCGGTGCTGATGGGCCCGGAACTGCGCACCATCTTCCTCGGCTTCGACCAGGGACGCGACGAGCTGCTCGAGTCGAACGTCAAAGGCAAGAATCCGTTCAAGGACAAGCGCGTACGGGCGGCCTTCTATCACGCGATTGACGTGAACGCGATCAAGAAGAAGGTCATGCGTAACCTGTCGACCCCGTCGGCACTGATGATCTCGCCGAAACTATTCTCCAAGTCCGGCGACTTCACACGCCACGCCTACGACCCGGCGAAAGCCAAGTCGCTGCTCGCGGAAGCGGGCTATGGCGGCGGCTTCGAAGTCGGCATGGACTGCCCGAACAATCGCTACGTCAATGACGAGCAGATTTGCATCGCCGTCTCCAGCATGCTGGCGAAGGTGGGCGTCAAAGTGAAGCTGCTGGCGCAGCCGAAGTCGCTGTACTTCAAGAAGGTGCTGGGCCCGTCCTACGACACCAGTTTCTACCTGCTTGGCTGGACACCCGGCAGTTTCGACAGCTGGAACGTCCTCAACAATCTGATCAACTGCCAGGAAGAGGGCGGTCGCGGTAAGTTCAACCTCGGCAATTACTGCAACAAGACGGTCGACGGGTTGACCGACAAGGTGCTGGTGGAAACCGATGCCGGCAAGCGCGATACGATGATTGCCGAGGCCTACAAGGCGCTGCATGACGCGTTCGGCTACATCCCCTTACATCAGCAGGGCCTTGCCTGGGGCAAGAGCGACAAGATCGACCTCGCCCAACGGGCGGACAACCAGTTCATGCTGTACTACGTGAACGTAAAATAGTGCGGCTGATCCGGCCGGACCGATAGGGTTCGGCCGGATCGTTTGCGCGAACCCATGCTCGCCTTCACGATCAACCGGCTGGCCCAATCGCTGGTCGTCATGTTCTTCGTGGCGTTGGTCGCCTTCGCGATGTTCCGCTATGTCGGCGACCCGGTGCACCAGATGGTCGGCATCGAGACCACGCTGGAGGCACGCGAGGCGCGGCGGGTCGAGCTCGGGTTGAGCGACCCCTGCTACAGTCAGTTAGCGCGATTCGTCGGAGCCGGCGGCGCAACTCGATTTCGGCATCTCCTATCAGCACAAGAAGCCGGTCACAGAGATGATCATGGCGCGCATGCCGGCGACCCTCGAACTCAGCATTCTAAGCGCCCTGTTTTCGTTGCTCGTCGGCGTGCCGATGGGGGTCTATACCGGATTGCACCGGGACGGCTGGCTCAGCAAAAGCTTTATGACTCTGTCGTTGATCGGCGTTTCCCTGCCGACCTTCCTGATCGGTATCTTGCTGATTTTCGTCTTTTCCGTGCTGTTGGGTTGGCTGCCCTCTTTCGGCCGCGGCGACGTCGTCGATCTGGGCGGCTGGCGAACGGGCCTGCTCACCGTCGGTGGCCTGCAGGCCCTCATCATGCCGGCGATCACCTTGGGCCTGTTCCAGATGACCCTGATCATGCGCCTGGTACGCGCCGAGATGTTGGAAGTCCTACGGACCGACTACATCAAGTTCGCCCGCGCCCGCGGCCTCAGCAACCGGGCGATCAATTTCGGCCACGCGCTAAAAAATACGCTGGTCCCCGTCATAACCATCACAGGCCTGCAACTCGGTTCGATCATCGCCTTCGCCATTATCACCGAAACCGTGTTCCAGTGGCCCGGCATGGGATTGCTGTTCCTGCAGTCCATCCAGACCGTCGATATCCCGATCATGGCCGCTTATCTGATCATGATCGCGATGTTCTTCGTCGTTATTAATCTGATCGTCGATATCCTCTACTACGTCGTCGATCCCCGCCTGCGCATCGACCGCACCGTCAGTGGAGCGTAAGCGATGAGCGCCGACACCCTCGACCGGATCAATGAAGCGCGGCATCGCTTCTTCGACAGCGACCTGTGGTTCAGCTTCACCCGCTCCCGCATCACGGTCGCCGCCGCGATCGTCGCGGTGAGCATGATCCTGAGTGCGGTCTTCGCACCATGGATTGCGCCATACGACCCGTTCGATCTCTCAAAGATCGATCTGATGGATTCGCAGACCCCGTCAGTCTGGATGGAGGACGGTGACTCGCGCTTCCTGCTCGGCACCGACGATCAGGGGCGTGATATGCTGTCAGCGATCCTGCACGGGTCGCGCATCTCGATCTGGGTTGGGTTCGCGTCGGTCGCCTTCTCGCTCGTGCTCGGCGTCGGACTTGGCCTGCTGTCCGGCTATGTCGGCGGTAAGCTGGACGCCTTCATCATGCGTATCGCCGAAATCCAGCTCAGCTTCCCGGCGATCCTGATCGCGCTACTGATCGACGGCGTCATGCGCGGCATCCTGCCGCCGGACATGCGCGAACAACTCGCCGTGATGGTCCTCGTCTTGGCGATCGGCATTTCCGGCTGGGTGCAGTACGCGCGCACCGTGCGTGGCTCGACGATGGTCGAGAAGAACAAGGAATACGTTCAGGCGGCGCGCTTGATCGGCATCCATCCGGTGATGATCATGTTGCGCCACATATTGCCCAACGCCATGGGCCCCGTGCTGGTCATCGCAACGATCCATCTGGCGGTCGCGATCATTACCGAGGCGACCCTGTCCTTCCTCGGTGTCGGCGTACCGCCGACCGAACCGTCGCTCGGCACCCTGATCCGCATCGGTAACGACTTCCTATTCTCCGGCGAGTGGTGGATCACCATCTTCCCCGGCGCCACCTTGGCCATCCTGGTGCTGTCCGTGAATTTATTGGGCGACTGGCTGCGCGACGCCCTTAACCCGAAGCTAAGATAATGGCGCTCCTCGAAGTCCAGAACCTCCGGGTCGAATTCCCCACGCGGCGCGGCACACTGGTCGCGGTGGACGATATCTCTTTCGAGATCGCGCAGGGCGAGGTTCTGGGCGTGGTCGGCGAATCCGGCGCCGGCAAATCCATGACCGGCAGCGCCATCATCGGCCTGCTGGAACCGCCCGGCCGCATCGCCGGCGGCGAGATCCGGCTCGAAGGAGACCGGATCGACAATCTGCCCTACGAACGGATGCGCCGCATTCGAGGCGCCAAGATCGGCGCCATCTTCCAAGATCCGCTAACCAGCCTGAACCCGCTCTACACGATTGGCCAGCAACTTGTCGAAACGATCGTTACGCATACCGACATGACGGAATCCGAAGCGCGGTCACGGGCGATCGAACTGCTGTCTGATGTCGGCATTCCAGCGCCGGAGCGGCGGTTCGATTCCTTCCCACATGAATTCTCCGGCGGCATGCGCCAGCGCGTCGTCATCGCCCTAGCGCTGTGCGTCAATCCCCGCCTCATCGTCGCCGACGAACCGACGACCGCACTCGATGTTTCGATCCAGGCGCAGATCATCGCCCTGCTGAAACGGTTGTGCCGCGAGCATGGCACGGCGGTCATGCTAATCACGCACGACATGGGCGTCATTGCGGAAACCGCGGACAGAGTCGCCGTCATGTATGCCGGACGTATCGTCGAAGTCGGCGCGGTGCGCGACGTGGTGAAACACGCCAGGCACCCCTACACGGACGGGCTGATGGGATCGATCCCGCTGGTCGGACATGATGTCGAGCGGCTGACCCAAATCGAGGGCGCCATGCCACGCCTGACTGAAATCCCGGCAGGCTGCGCCTTCAATCCACGCTGCCCGAAGGTCCTGGACCGTTGCCGATCGCAGCGCCCCGAGCTGATGGCAACCGACGGAGAAACGCAAGCCGCTTGCTGGCTCTACGCCAGGGAGACCGCCGATGGCTGAGCAGCTGTTGAAGGTCCCCTCCCTGGCGCGCTAATTCGG
>JAPPPC010000421.1:3001-3732 GCA_028817685.1 Rhodospirillaceae bacterium | reverse complement strand
GGCTGAGCCGCTGTTGAAGGTCCGCGACCTGGCGCGCTATTTCGATGTATCACGCCCGTGGCTGGCGCGCATGATCGAACGGTTGCCGAAACAGACCTTGAAGGCCGTCGACGGCGTCGATTTCGAGATCGCCAAGGGCGAAACCTTCAGCCTCGTCGGTGAGTCCGGTTGCGGTAAATCCACGGTCGCGCGCCTCGTCGTCAGCCTCTACGCGGTCACGCGGGGTACCATCGAGTTCGACGGCGTCGAACTGTCGAAGCTTGGTTCTCGCGCCGAGATCGCGCCCCTGCGTCGGCGCATGCAGATGATCTTTCAGGACCCTTACGCCAGCCTGAACCCGCGCTGGCGGGTCGCGGACATCGTCGCGGAACCGCTGCGCGCTTTCGGGCTGGAGGCGGACGAAGACGCGCGGCGCGCGCGGGTCGACCAACTGCTGCGGCAGGTCGGCCTGTCGCCGGCCGATGCCAACAAATACCCGCACGAATTTTCCGGCGGGCAACGGCAGCGCATCTCTATCGCCCGCGCCCTGTCGTCCAATCCGGAATTTCTCGTCTGCGACGAACCGACGTCGGCATTGGACGTCTCCGTGCAATCGCAAATCCTCAATTTGATGAAGGATCTGCAACAACGGCTGGGCCTGACCTACCTGTTCATCAGCCACAATCTCGCCGTCGTCTACCATGTGTCGGACCGGATCGGCGTCATGTATCTGGGGCGGCTGGGCGAAGTTG
>JAPPPC010000421.1:0-2991 GCA_028817685.1 Rhodospirillaceae bacterium | reverse complement strand
CCGTCGTCTACCAGGTGTCGTAACGGATCGTCGTCATGTATCTGGGACGGCTTTGCGAAGTTGCAACCGCGCGCGACCTGTTCGCCAAACCGCAGCACCCCTATACGCGGCTGTTGCTCGACACAATTCCCGATCTGGAGATGTCGGGCCGCGACCGCACCCCTGTGCGCGGCGAAGTACCCAATCCGATCAATCCGCCAAGTGGCTGCGCCTTCCACCCGCGCTGCCCCTTCGTCGAGGACCGCTGCCGCCAAGAAGCGCCCGTCTTGAAACAAACCGAAAGCGGCCTTGCAGCTTGTCACGCTGTCGAGGAAGGCCGCATCCCCGCAGCGGCGGCAGTGACACCGCCCGCCCCCTGACACGCTAACCGAGGAACCTGCCATGCCCCGGGTCACGCCCTTGACCATCGACGATGTCGCGGACGAAGCGAAAGACGACTTCGCCCGGTTCAGCAAGCTGTTCACCGATTTCGAAAACCAGGTGCCGGTCTACGCGCATTCGCCGGCTGGGATGAAACACATCTTCGGTATGGCGACGGACATCAGGAAAGCCGGCAACTTCCCGCAACGGTTGGTCGAGATCGCCGTGATCGCCGTCAGCCAGACCAACGCCTGCCCCTATTGCGTGGCGCATCATTCGGCGATGGCGGTTGATGAAGGCGTCGATCCGGAGACCATCGACCGCATCCTTGAACCCGACCCGCCTGGATTGAGCGAGGTCGAAAAGCTGGTGCGGGACTACGCCGTGCTGGTGACGGAGAGGGCCTGGGGCATCCGGGACCAGGTGTTCGAGGATCTGCGCAAGCATTTCAGCGAAGCGCAAATCGTCGAGCTGACCATGCGCATTACGCTTACCGGCATGTTCAATCGCATCAACCAAGCGCTGCAGATCGATATGGAGGACGGCGTAATGCCCGCCTTCGAAGCGCGCGGCTTGGACGCCAACGCACTTCCCGATCCCGGTTAGTTACGGCGGTCCTGCCACTGCATCAGCAGGATGCCGCCCAGCACCATGGCGCCACCCACTATCTGCACCGAGGATAGCAACTCGGCGAAGAGAAAATAAGCCATCAGCACGCTGGTGACGGGCTGCAGATTGTTTAGCATCGCCGCCTTTTCCGGCCCGATCCGCGGCAGCGAGGCGTAGAAGAACGGAATCGAGCAACCCTGGCACAACACGACGCCGAACGCACCCCACCATCCGAGGCCGCTCGTCGGCAGCGTGATCCCGCCGGCGCCGGCGGTTGCAATCAGGAGGACCACCGCCCCGACCGCGGACATGTAGAAGGTCAATACCAGGACGTCCATGCCGTGCATCACCCGGGCGATCCACACCGCATTCACAGCGGCCAAGACCCCCGCAGCCAAAGCCAGCGCCACGCCGCGCCAATCGATCGTGTCGAGATCGACACCCAACATCAAAATCAGACCGACGAAAGCGCCAATCAGGGCGACCGCTTTCAGCCCTCCGACCGGACGGCGGTCGAGTATGGCGACGAAGACAGCCACCAGCGGCGGATAGACGAAGAACAACAGCGCCGCCAAACCGATCGGTATGTATTGGACGGCGCCGATATTGCCGTAGAACATGTAGCCGATCATCAGACCGAGGCAGAGCAAATGCGGCCAGAGGCGGCGCGGCACGCGCAGCGAGCGCCCAGACAGGACGCAAAACAGACCGACCAAGCAGGACCCGAATATGGCACGCACTGTCGATACGGATAGCGGGTCTGTACCCCCATCATAGGCAGCGCGTGAGAAGGCGACAGCGGAACCAAGCCCGACGGAGGCGATAATGGCGAAGAGGTACCCTGCGCCGGCGCGCCGGTTATTACCGGTTACTGTATCTTGAGCCATCGACTCATCTTGAGGCGGCGATCAGCAAAACGCCAGGGACGACCAGCAGGGTTGCGATGATCGTCCGCTGGTCGAGTACTTCCCGCTTGAACACGAACAGTGTGAGTGCCAGGGAAAATAGCGGAAAGGTAGAGATCAGCGGCAACACAATAATTATCTGACTGATCTGCAGGGCGAGATTGACCAAGGTCACCGCGATGGCGTGCACGACCCCCGCGGCAGCAAACCACCAAAGGCCTGGCGTTGTCCGGAAATTCGGGACCGGTTGGCGCCGGACTCCGTGCACGCTCAACGCCAGAAAGAACGAGATCGTAAAGGTAACCAGGCCAGCAAAGAACGGACTGGGGACCATCTCCAGTCCAATCTTGTTGAAGGTATTCGCACCCGCCCGCACGATCGCGGCACCGAGCGGGAACAACAGCGCCCAAAGCGGCCAGGCGGCCTTGACCTGCCCACGATAGGACAGCAATGCCATCCCAAAGATGATCGCGGCGGTCCCCGCTGTGATGGGCAATGTCAGATGCTCGCCCAGGAGAAACACACCGAACGCGGCGCCGAACAGGGGCGTCGTGGCGCCGACCGTGCTGGTCAAAGTCGGCCCGAGAAAGCGCACCCCCCAGGCGCCGAGACTAGCCGACACGAACGGCCGGAAACATCCGACAGCGACGAACACCGCCGTCGCTGCCGTCAGCCAGTAGTGCCATTCGATATAGAAGGGCAGCAGCAGCCAGAACAGCACCGTGGAGGCGCCGATATCGATCAGCGCGCCCGTCTGCGGATCGCTGTACCGCATGCCAAAGCTGAGCAAATGTGCTCCTAGCGCGAACAGGAAGCCCGCGCCCAGCGAGTAGACGACCGGGAGGAAATGTTCGAACAAGTGGCGTTTTCGGTTCTAAAGCTGGAGCGCCCCGTCGGCGCGACGGGGCCGCGTTACATCATTGACGCCGGCCAGCATTTCTTCGGCCGTCCAGCCGAGCTGACCGTGACGGCCAATGCCGTAGCGCACGATCGCTTCGTCGGAAAATTTTCGAAAGTCCGGCATGTCCAGCCAGATCCGCATCAGGAGCCGTTTGCGGTCCGCCTCCGGAACGAAGGCATGGGCCGCGCGCCCGTGAAACTCGGTGTAGGGGGTGCG
>JAPPPC010000202.1:19015-27047 GCA_028817685.1 Rhodospirillaceae bacterium | reverse complement strand
ATGGTGACTTCTGCGCCGAGGCGGCGATGCGCCTGCGCCAGTTCGGATCCGATGGGACCGCCGCCGATGACGATCAGATGGTCTGGCCGCGAATCCAGGTCGAATACCGTCTCGTTCGTCAGGTAGGGCACCTGATCGAGGCCGGGAATGGGCGGGACCATTGCCGACGATCCGGTGGCGATCACGAAGCGCTTCGCCTGGATCACCTTGCCGTCGGCCTCGACCGTGTTGGGACCGGTGAATTTGGCGGCGCCCAGGATCACATTGACGCCGAGCCCGGTGAACCGCTCGACGGAATCGTTCGGTTCGATCGCGGCGATGACACCGCGCACATGATCGCGCACCTTCGTGTAATCGACCTGCGGCGTGACGCTTTCGATACCGAACCGGTCGCTGTGCCGCATGATATGCGCGGTGTGCCCGGCGGCGATCAGCGCCTTGGAGGGGACGCAGCCATAGTTCAGGCAATCGCCGCCCATCTTGTCGCGTTCGATCAGAACCGTATCGGCGCCCATCTGGGACGCGCCCGCGGCGACACTCAGCCCGCCCGAGCCGGCGCCGATGACGCAAATATCCGTTTTAATCGTTGCCGCCATCGCGGGGTCTCCATCACACCATGTTACCAACTAACGATGGGGAGCAGTCTGCGCAGACAGAAATAAATCTTTCGTGAGAAGTCCGTCAGATTACGCGCGTTTCACACGAAACATCACGCGAGGCTCTTCGACGCGATCTCATAGACGTCCATGGACAGCCGGTTTCCGGTATCCAGTATCCGCTGCAGTTGCGCCTTCATCAAACTTTGCCGCGCGCCGTCAAACCGGCGCCAGGGCCCCAGCGGCGAGACCAGCCGGGCCGCCACCTGCGGGTTCAACGGATCGAGGCGCAGCACCTGGTCCGCCAGGAAGGCATAGCCGCGGCCGTCGGCGGCGTGGAAGCGGAGCTGGTTGCTGTTGCAGAAGGCGCCGATCAGCGCGCGAACCCGGTTCGGGTTGCGAATCGAGAAGGCATCATGGTCCAGCAGACCGATCACCTCTTCCAGGGTGCCGGGCCGGGTCGACATCGCCTGAATCGACAGCCACTTGTCGGTGACGATCGGGTCGTGCTGCCAGGTGTCGTAAAAATCCGCCAGCGCGTCCGACCGCTCCGGGCCGTCCAGACCGGCCAGCAGATCCAAGGCCGCGATCTTGTCCGTCATGTTATCCGCGTTCGCATACTGCGCCGCGCAAAGCGCTGTCGTCTCCGGCTCGTCCAGCGCGGTCAGATAGGCGAGCGCCGCATTGCGCAACCGCCGCCGGCCGGACTCTTCGGCGTCCGGCGAGTAAGGCTGGTTGCCGGCATTGCCGTGATACAGCGCCGTCAACGGCTCCCGCAGGGTCCGTGCGATAGCGAGGCGCAGCCCCTCGCGCGCCTGATGGACCGCTTCCACATCGACCTGCTGCATCTGGTTGCCGAGATATTCTTCGCCCGGCAGGGTCAGCATCTGTGCCGTCAGCGCCTTGTCCGCATCGGCACCGGCAATGACGTTCTCGACCGCTGTGATGAACGCGTTCGGTGCCTCCGGTTCTACGCCGCGCTGGATCGCCTCGACCCGGTCGAGCAGGAGGGCGACGGCGAATTGCTGCCCCGATTCCCAGCGATTGAAGGGGTCGCTGTCATGCGCCATCAGAAAGGCTTGCTGGGTCCGGTCGAGCGGCGGGTCGATGATCACCGGTGCGGAGAACCCGCGCAGCAGTGACGGGGTCGGCGCTTCCGGGACGTTGGTGAACCGGTAGGTCTGCGTCGTCTCGCTGGCCTGCAGCACGCGCGTGGTCGGTGCCTCTTCCGCGCCGTCCAGATGCAACGGCAAATCGTTGCCCGCGCTGTCGAGCAGCCCGACGGTCAAGGGAATCACCAGCGCCTGCTTGTGCGGCTCGCCGGGGGTGGCCGGACAGCTTTGCGTGACGGTCATGTCATAGGTTTGCGCCGCGGGATCGTAGTCACCCTGCACCGCGATGCGGGGCGTGCCCGCCTGGTCGTACCAACGGCGGAAGCGGCTGAGGTCGGTGCCGCTCGCATCTGCCATGGCGGCGACAAAGTCTTCGATCGTTGCGGCTTCGCCGTCATGGCGTTCGATATAGAGGTCCATGCCGTTGCGAAAATGCGCCGGACCGATCAGGGTCTGGATCATGCGGATGATCTCTGCCCCTTTCTCGTAGACGGTCGCCGTATAGAAATTGTTGATCTCGATATAGGATTTCGGCTGCACCGGATGGGCGAGCGGGCCGGAATCTTCAGGGAACTGGCGTGCCCGCAGCATCCGCACATCGCCAATCCGCTTGACCCCGGCGGAGCGCATGTCGGCGGAGAATTCCTGATCGCGGAACACGGTCAGCCCCTCCTTGAGGCTGAGCTGGAACCAGTCGCGGCAGGTCACCCGGTTGCCGGTCCAGTTGTGCAAATACTCGTGCGCGATGATCGCCTCGATATTGGCGTAGTCGGCGTCGGTTGCGGTCTCCGGGTTGGCCAGCACGTATTTGGCGTTGAAGACATTCAGCCCCTTGTTCTCCATCGCGCCCATATTGAAGTCGCTGGCCGCGACGATCATGAACATGTCGAGATCGTATTCCAGGCCGAACTTCTCTTCGTCCCACCGCATCGACTTCTTCAGCGACTCCATGGCGAAATCGCAGCGGTCCTCATTGCCGGGCTCGACATAGATGCGCAGGGTGACATCGCGGCCCGACATCGTCGTGAAATGATCCTCGACATGGGCGAAATTGCCGGCCACCAACGCGAACAGGTAGGACGGTTTCGGGAAGGGGTCGTGCCACAGGGCGCGGTGCCGTCCGTTCGGCAGGTCTTCCTGCTCGACCAAATTGCCGTTCGACAGCAGGACCGGATTGGCTTCCTTGTCGGCAACGATCTCGGTCCGGTAGACCGAAAGATTGTCCGGCCGGTCGAGGAAATAGGTGATCTTCCGGAAGCCTTCCGCCTCGCACTGCGTGACGTAGCCGTTGCCGGAGCGGTATAGGCCTTCCAGTGCGGTGTTCTCCTGCGGGGCGCAGGTCGTCTCAATCTCGAGCACGAAGTTCGCCGGCGGGGCATCGATGGCGAGCCTCTCGGCGCTGACCGTGTAGTCACCGGGCTCCAGCCCCTGTCCGTCGAGGCGGACGGACAGCAATTCGATATCTTGCCCGTCGAGGATCAGCGGCGGCGCCCCGTCGACACCGTCGCGCCGTTCGATCACGAGCCGCGCGCTGACGACGGTGCGTGCCGGGTCCAGGTCGAAACGCAGATCGACCGCCTCGATACGATAGTCGGCCGGCCGGTAATCCTTGAGGTGTATCGGGCTCGGCGCTTGCGGCATCAGTCGGTGAGTTCGAACACCGAGTCGACGGTGGCTTCGCCCTCGCAGCGGACCCGGCCCTCATCCTGCATCTGAATCAGGTGCGCCAGCACCGATCGGGCGGCGGCCTTGTGCAGCCGCGGCGCGGCGTTGATGTAGATGATCGGGACCATGTCCTTGATTTCGGTCTGCCCGTCGCGAATGCACTGCCGGATCTGCTCCTCGCGCCGCGTCCGGTGATCGATGAAGGACTGGACGAAAGGTTTCGGTTCCTTGATGGGCGGGCCGTGCGTCGGCCAGAAGATCGCGTCCTCGCGGTCGCGCACCTTGCGCAGCGAGTGCATGTAATGCGCCATGTCGCCATCCGGCGGCGAGATCACGGAGGTCGACCAGCCCATCACATGGTCGCCGGAGAACAGGGCGTTCTCCTCTTTCAAATGAAAGCAAAGATGGTTCGAAGTGTGGCCCGGCGTGTGTACCGCCTCCAGGGTCCAGCCCCGGCCTTCGATCACGTCGCCATCCTGCACGACATGGTCGGGCCGGAAATCCCAGTCGCCGCCCTCTTCAACCTTCGGCGCCTTCTGGTTGCCATGATGCGGGCCGTAACCGTAGGTCGGCGCGGCGGTCTTTTCCTTCATCGGCGCCGCGGCCGGGGAATGGTCGCGGTGCGTGTGGGTGATGATCTGGTGGGTGATCGTCTCCCCGTCGAGGACGTCCAGCAGTGCCGCGATATGCTCGTCGTCGAGCGGCCCTGGATCGACAACGGCGACGTTACCGCTGCCGACAATGTAGGTGCCGGTGCCCATATAAGTGAACGGGCCTGGATTGTGCGCAATGATCCGCCGGATCAACGGGGTGACCTGCTGCACCTTGCCGTATTCGAACTCGATGTCTTTGACGAAGGGGACGGGCATCGGCATATGGGGAAACCTCAGTAAACACAGACGGCAGCGAACATGGGCGGCGGTCGGGGCCACGTCAACCCCGGGGGGTATTTTGCGCTGGCCTTCATCCCAGTTGTTGCGGTCCTTTCGCGCGGTTAGATTGTGCGTCTTGCGCGCCAATACGCGTCACTTTTGATTAACGAAGGAACCGTCCCATGTTCACCACCCGCCCGGAACTTCTCGGCACGTTCGGCGTCGTCTCGTCGACCCATTGGCTCGCATCGGCCGCCGGCATGGCGATGCTGGAAGCGGGCGGCAATGCCTTCGATGCGGCGGTCGCGGCGGGTATGACCTTGCAAATCGCCGAGCCGCATCTGAACGGCGCGGGCGGCGATATGCCGGCGCTGATCCATCGTGCGGATACCGGCGAAAGCCAGGTGATTTGCGGTCAGGGCACCGCGCCGGGCGGCGCGACGATCGCGCATTACAAAGGGCTGGGGCTCGATCTGGTGCCGGGCACCGGCTTGCTGGCGACGGTGGTGCCGGGGGCGTTCGACGCCTGGATGCTGATGCTGCGCGACCATGGCACGATGAGCCTCGAAGAGGTGTTCGCGCCGGCGATCGGCTATGCGCTGAACGGCGCCCCGATGGTCGGCCGGGTCGGCGAGACGATCTCCACCGTGCGCGAGATGTTCGAGACGGAGTGGCCGACCTCGGCCGCCGTCTACCTGCCGAATGGCCAGATCCCGAAGGCGGGCAGCCTGCTGGGCAACCCCAAGCTGGCGGAGACCTGGCAGCGCCTGATCGCGGAAGGCAAGGCTGCGGGCGGCGACCGGGTGGCGCAGATCGATGCCGCGCGCAACGCCTTTTATGAGGGCTTCGTCGCCGAGGCGATCGACAAATTCTGCCGCGAGAACGCGATGATGGATGTGACCGGCGAGCGGCATTACGGCGTGCTTTCCGGCGAGGACATGGCCGCCTGGCGGGCCAGCTACGACGCGCCGTTGACCTATCAGTATGGCGACTACACGGCGATGAAGACCGGGCCGTGGGGGCAGGGTCCGGCGCAGCTGCAGACCCTGGCGCTGCTGCGCGACTATGGCATTTCGGCGATGGACCCGATCGGGCCGGACTTCGTCCATGTCGTCGTCGAGGCCACCAAGCTGGCCTTCGCCGACCGCGAGGCGTTCTATGGCGATCCGAATTTCGTCGAGGTGCCGATGGACACCCTGCTGGGTGACGAATACAACGCGGCGCGGCGCGACCTTATCGATATGAGCAGCGCGTCGATGGAGTTCCGGCCAGGCGCGATCGATGGCTATGGCGGCGTCGTGGACTACGCCGCGCATGTCGCGGCCGGGCAGATGACGCTCGGTGCTGGAATCGGCGAACCCACCGTCAGCAAGCAGGGTGCGGTGTCCGGCGATACCTGCCATGTCGACGTGATCGACAAGGACGGCAACATGGTGGCCTGCATGCCGAGCGGCGGCTGGCTGCAGAGCTCCCCAGTGATCCCGGAGATCGGCTTCTGTCTGAACAGCCGGGCGCAAATGTTCTGGCTCGAGGAAGGCCGTCCCGCCAGCCTGGAGCCGGGCAAACGGCCGCGCACCACCTTGTCGCCGTCGATGACTTTGAAGGACGGCAAACCCTACATGGCGTTCGGCACGCCGGGCGGCGACCAGCAGGATCAATGGCAGACCAACTTCTTCCTGCGGCATGTGCATTTCGGCATGAATCTGCAGGAGTCGATCGACGCACCCTCCTGGCACAGCGAGCATTTCCCTGGCTCCTTCTACCCGCGGGTCGCAGCGCCGGGGAAACTGGTGGTCGAGGGCCGCTTCCCGCAGGCCACCGTCGACGAGCTGCGCCGCCGCGGCCACGACGTGGTTGTCGGCGAGGATTGGTCCGAAGGCCGCATGTGCGCCGCCGCGCAGGAAGACGGCGTGCTTAAAGCGGGCGCCAACCCGCGCGGCATGCAGGGCTACGCGGTCGGACGGTAGCATCGCTCTTGAACGCCGCGCTTACGCCTTGACATGGAACAAGAAACCGGGCGTAAAACTGCCTCAGGTACAACAAGCCCGCGCGCGGGAACGCGCGGTGCGGTGATAGGGAGGAAATCCATGCTACGGAAAGCACTCGGTGCTGGGCTCGTCGCAGCCACGATGCTGGCGGGCGCGACGGCGCAGGCGGCGGAGGTCAAGATCGGCTTCGTCACCACTCTGACGACACCGGCCGGAGTCATCGGCCGCGACATGAAGGACGCCTTCGATCTCGGGCTGGAGCATATCGGCCACAAGATGGGCAATCTCGACGTCAAGGTTCTGTATGAAGACGATGGCTTCAAGCCGGAGATCGGCAAACAGAAGACCGACAAGCTGGTGAAGCAGGACGATGTCGATTTCGTCGCCGGCTTCATTTGGTCGCATGTGCTGCTGGCCTCGCGTAACTCCGCGCTGAAGGCGGGCAAGTTCCTGATCAGCTCGAACGCCGGGCCGTCGCAGCTGGCCGGCAAGGGCTGCCACCAGAACTTCTTCTCGACCTCCTGGCAGAACGATCAGACGCCGATGGCGCTGGGCGAGGTGCTGAACCAGAAGGGCGTGAAGTCGATCTACATCATGGCGCCGAACTACGCCGCCGGTAAGAACATGGTCTCCGGCGTCGAGCGCACCTTCAAAGGCAAGGTGCTCGGCAAGGATATGACCAAGTGGGGCAAGGACGCGCAGCTGGACTTCTCGGCCGAACTCGCCAAGGCGAAATCTTCCGGCGCCGAAGCGCTGTTCATCTTCTATCCGGGCAAGGCCGGCGGCGCTTTCATCAAGCAGTACATGCAGGCGGGTCTCGCCGACAAGCTGGCGCTCTATTCCGTCTTCACGGTCGATTCGATCAGCCTGCCGAAATTCCAGAAGGCCAAGATGAACGGTGTGCTGGGCTCGCTGATGACGCAGTTCTGGGCACCCGATCTGGATACGCCGCAGAACAAGAAGTTCGTCTCCGGTTTCAAGGCGAAGTACGGCCGCTACCCTTCCTTCTACGCCGCGCAGAGCTACGACACGGTGTTCTTCATCAAGAGCGCGGTCGAGGCCGTGGGCGGCAATCTGAAGGATATGGACGGCATGCGGGCGGCGATGAAAAAAGCCGACTTCCCGTCTGTGCGCGGCAAATACAGCTACGGCAACAACCACTTCCCGGTGCAGAACTTCTACCTGCGGGAAGCGGCCGCCGATGCCGACGGCAACTGGACGACCAAGATCGTCAAGACCGTCTACACCAGCCATCAGGATACCTACGCGTCTAAGTGCAAGATGTAGGTTTGCGCCTGTCTAACTAAGGATAGCCGGCGGGGATGCTAAAGCGTCTCCGCCGGCTGCATTTTGGCGACGACCCATGGATTGGACCCTTCTGATCGTCCAGCTGTTGAACGGGCTGCAGCTCGGTGTGCTGCTGTTTCTGCTCGCCGCCGGCCTGACCCTGATCTTCGGGATCATGGACTTCATCAATCTGGCGCACGGGTCGCTTTACATGGTCGGCGCCTATTTCTGCGCGACCTTCACCGACGTAACGGATTCCTTTTTGCTGGGCGTGCTGATCGCGCTGCCGCTGACCTTTCTGGTCGGCATGGCGGTTGAGATCGTGGTCGCCAGGCCGCTTTACGCGCGCGATCATCTGGATCACGTGCTGGCCACGTTCGGCGTCATCCTGTTTTTCGACGCGCTGGTGCACCTGGTTTGGGGCCCTGAAGGCAAGGCGATCGCATTGCCGGCGTTCCTGGACGGTCAGGTCGAGCTCGCTTCGGGGCTGGTGCTGCCGACCTATCGCGTGC
>JAPPPC010000202.1:4339-19005 GCA_028817685.1 Rhodospirillaceae bacterium | reverse complement strand
CGTGCTGATCATCGCCGTTGGATTGCTGATCGCGCTTGGCCTTTACGGGATCGTCTCCTGGACCCGGATCGGCATGCTGATCCGGGCGGGTGCGTCGAACCGGCGCATGGTCGCGGCGCTGGGTGTGAATATCGACCTGCTGTTCACCTTCGTCTTCGCCGGCGGCGCCGTGCTGGCCGGTCTGGCGGGGTTGCTGATCGCGCCGATCACCGAAGCCAATATCGGCATGGGCAACGACATCCTGATCGTCGCCTTCGTGGTCATCATCATCGGCGGCATCGGATCGATCCGCGGCGCCTTCGTCGCCGCGATCCTGATCGGGCTGATCGACACGATGGGCCGGTCCTTCCTCGACGATTTCATGAAGCTGTTCCTGTCCGACCAGAACGCGGAAACGGCCGCGCCGGCGATCTCGGCCATGCTGATCTACATCCTGATGGCGGCGATCCTGTATTTCCGGCCGCAGGGCCTGTTTCCGCCCCGGGTGCGCTGATGGGTGGCGTAACGCTCCGGACCGGGGTCACCCTCGGATCGCTCGCCTTGCTGGGGGTCGTGCCCCCGCTCACCGGCATCATGGACGCGCCGTTCGTGCTCGATATCGTGATGCGCATGCTGTGCCTGGCGATGGCCGCGATCAGCCTAAATCTGATCCTGGGCTATGGCGGCATGATCAGCTTCGGGCACGCCGCCTATATCGGGATCGGCGCCTACGCCGTCGGTATCCCCGCCTACTATGAGATCTATAGCGGTTTCGTGCAGATACCGTTGGCGGTTGGTACGGCGGCGCTGTTCGCGCTGATCACGGGCTTTATCTGCCTGCGCACGCGCGGCGTCCATTTCATCATGATTACGCTCGCCTTCGCGCAGATGGTGTTCTTCACCTTCGTCAGCATAGAGGAATATGGCGGCGATGACGGGCTGGTCATCGACTTCAAGAGCGAGTTTTTCGGATGGCTCGATCTCGAAGACCCGGTCACGCTCTACTATGTCATCTTCGTCTGCCTGGTCGGGACGATCTATCTGGTCAAGCGCATCGTCGCGTCGCGGTTCGGTATGGTTATCCAGGGTGGGATGGGCAACGAGGCGCGGATGCACGCGCTCGGCTACAACGTCTTTCTCTATCGCCTGATCTGTTATGTAATTTCGGGCGCCATCTGCGGGTTGGCCGGTGCGCTGCTGGGCAATTTCACCGGTTTCATCAGCCCGGAGATGATGGACTGGACCCGATCCGGTGAGCTCATTTTCATGGTTGTCCTCGGTGGAACCGGCAGCCTCTTCGGGCCGGTCCTCGGCACCGCGATGTTCGTCGTCGCGGAGGAATATCTCTCGCCGCTGATGAACCTCTTCATGCCGGGGTCCGGCGTGTATTGGCACATCCTGTTCGGCCCATTCCTGATCTTGGTCGTGCTGTTCGGCCGCCGCGGCATCGATGGGTTGTTGGATGGGAGAGGCCGCCGCGATGGCTGATCCGATTTTGACCGTTACGGAATTGCGCAAGACCTATGGCGGCGTGACCGCGGTGGACGATGTCAGCCTGGACGTTCTGCCGGGGGAGATCCACGCCGTGATCGGGCCGAACGGGGCCGGCAAGACGACGCTCGTTTCGCTGCTGGGCGGCGCGATACCGGCCGATGCGGGCAGCATCCGGTTCCAGGACCGGCCGATCACGAACTTGCCTTCCTACAAGCGCGCACGGCTGGGGATCGCCCGATCGTTCCAGATCACCAGTATCTTCCATGAGCTGTCGGTGCTCGACAATGTCGCGCTGGCGACGCAGGCCGGGCAAGGCCGGGCCTATTTCAAGATGTGGCGTCCGGCCCGCGGCGACGACCGGCTGTCCGGACCCGCCATGGCGGCACTCGAGACGGTGGGGCTTGCCGAAGCGGCGCATCGTCGCGCGGGTGACATGTCGCATGGCGAGCACCGCCAGCTCGAGATTGCCATGGCGCTGGCGACGTCGCCCGAGCTGCTGTTGTTGGATGAACCCATGGCCGGGATGGGCGTGGAGGAATCGGCGCGGATGGTGACGCTGATCGGTCAGTTGAAGGCGCGCCACGCGATCCTGCTGGTTGAACACGACATGGACGCGGTCTTCGCGTTGGCCGACCGGATCACCGTCATGGTCTACGGTCAGGCGATCCGGACCGGCACGCCGGACGAAATTCGCGCCGACGCGGCGGTGCAGCAGGCCTATCTCGGCGAGGAAGGGGTCGGCGATGCTTGAGGTGCGCGGCCTGGAAACCTTCTACGGTGACAGCCAGGTGCTGTTCGGCGTGGATTTTCAGGTGGCGGCCGGTGAGGTCGTCACCCTGATGGGCCGCAACGGCATGGGTAAGACGACGACGCTCAACTCGATCATCGGATTGGTCTCGCCGCGCGCCGGGCAGGTGACGTTCCAAGGGCAGAACCTGGCCGGTCATCCGTCCTACCGCATCGCGCAGCGCGGCATCGGCCTGGTGCCGGAGGGCCGGCAGGTCTTTCCGAACCTCTCCGTCCGCGAAAATTTGGTCGCCACCGCGGCGAACCATCAGCGGCAGGCGACGCCCTGGACGCTGGATCGCATCTACGAACTGTTTCCGGCGCTGCAAGCGCGGTCGGGCAACATGGCGGCGGTCCTGTCCGGTGGCGAACAGCAAATGCTGGCAATCGGCCGGGCGCTGATGACCAATCCCAGCCTGCTGATCCTGGACGAAGCGACCGAGGGGTTGGCGCCGCTGATCCGCGAGGAGATCTGGCGCGTGATCGGCGAGATCAAGAAGTTGGGTATCGCCAGCATCATCGTCGACAAGAACGTCAAACGCCTCGTCGACATCGCCGACCGGCATCACATCCTGGTCAAGGGCCGCATCGTTTTCGAGGGTGACGGCGCGGCGCTGATGGCGGACCCGGACCTACTGACGCGGCATCTCGGCGTCTAACGCGCCGTATAGCCGCCATCGACAACCACTTCCGAACCCGTCATCCAGGCGGAATCGTTCGACGCCAGGAACAGGATCGCCTGGGCGATGTCGAGCGGCTTGCCGAACCGGCCCATGGGGGTGCGGGTCGCCTTGTGGGTTTCGATCTCCGCCGCTGTCATGTTGCTGGTCGCCAATATGTCGTCCTGCATCGCCGATTCCGTCGCACCCGGATGGACCGAGTTGCAGCGGATGTTGTAGCCGCGCGCGCGCACCTCGATCGCGGTCGATTTCGTGAACAGCCGTACCCCGCCCTTGGTCATGCTGTAGATCGCCGAAGTCGAGGAGCCGACCAGCCCGGCGGTCGAGGAAAGGTTGATGATCGAGGCGCTGTCCGCGTCGGCCGGGCGGTTCTTCATCGCGTTGATGGCGTGCTTCGTGCCGAGGAAGACGCCCTTCAGATTGACACCGCAAATGCGGTCGAACTGTTCGACCGACGCTTCCTCGATCACGGACCGTTCCCAGACGCCGGCATTGTTCACCAGGATGTCGATGCCGCCGCCCAGGACGACCGTTGCGCCCACCACCCGCGCCCACGCCGCTTCTTCGGTCACGTCGTGCTGCAAAAAAATCGAACCGTTGCCGAGTTCGGCCGCCAGCGCTTCGCCTTCCGGTTCCAAGAGATCGGTGATCGCCACCTTGGCGCCGGCCTGCGCCAACTGCCGTGCCGCTTCGCCACCGATTCCGCGCGCGCCGCCCGTGACGAGCGCGACCTTACCGTCTACCTGGTTCATGTCCGTCCCTCCCTTATCAGCCTGGGACGGCAACGCTAGCAGCCGGCCGCGCCGGAGGGAATGTCGGGGAATTCAGTCGTGCTTCAGGCCGGTGGCACCGCGCACGTCGGCGTCCGTGAGGTCGGCACCGCGCATATCGGCGCCGGTCAAATTCGCATCGACCAGCAGGGCGCGATGCATGTCGCTGTCATTGAGCGCGGCATCCGTGAGATCGGCGCCTTCGAGATTGGCGCCCTGGAAATCCGCGCCGCGCAACTCCGCTGCGTTGAGGCGCGCATGCTGCAGGTTGGTCGTCCATTCGCGGTTGACCGTACCCTCCATCGGCACTGGACCAAGCCGGGCGCCGATCAGGTTCGCGCCGGCTAGGTTTGCCCGGGTGAGGCCGGCGCCGCGCAGGTCGCAATAGCTGAGATCGGCGCCGCGCAGGTCGCAGAAACTCAAATCGGCCATGATCAGATGCGCGCGCGAGAAGTTCGCGTTCTGAAACTTGCTGTAGGCCAGATTGGCCATGGACAGGTTCACGGACCGGAAATCCTGATCGGACAGGATGTAGCGCGGCAGTTCGGCGCGCGCACCCTTGGCGCCTTTGTGCGTCACCCAGATGTGGTGGTCTTCCAGGATCGTCGCCAGGTCGCCTTCCAACTCTTCGATGCCCTTCGGTACCGTTGCCTTGGTGATGTCGGTCTGCGAGAAATCGACCCCGTCGAGGACGGCGCAGACCAGATCCGCCCCGGTCAGATTGGTGTGGTTCAGCCGCGCCCCGGTCAGGACCGCACCGTGCAGGATGACATCCGTCATGTTGGTGCCGCTCAGATCGCTGCCGGCCAGATTGGCACCGGTCAGGATCGACGACGTCATATCCGCCCGCTCGAGACTGACCTCCGACAGGTTGGCGTCGGTCAGGTCTGTTTCCACGATCAAGGCGTCCCCCATCTTGGCATGCGTCAGGTCGGAGCCGGTGAGGATGGCGGCGGCCAGGTCGGTCAGCGAGCGTTTGTCCCGCACCGTCCGATATTCGCCGTGACTGTCGCGGTTGTACAGGCGTCCGGCACGCAAATCCGCTTCGATCAGGCTGGCATGCGACAGGTTGGCCCGGCGCAGGCTGGAGCCGCGCAGATCGACCCGGTCCATTTGGGCGTGGGTGAGATTGGCCTGCCGCAAATCGACGGCGAACATGATCGCATCGGAAAGGTTGGCGCCGGCCAATTGCGTGTTTCGCATGTCCGCGCCGGTGAAATCGGCCGTCCGCAGATCCTTGCCCGACAGATCGAGATAGGACAGGTCCATCAGTTTGAAACTGGCCCAAACCCCTTCTTTCTCATGCGCGACGAACCGCCGGTGCTTTTCGAGGATCTCGTCGAGTTCGTGCTGCGTCAGCGGCGCGCGCGAAACCGCAGGATCGTCTTCCGCGATGGCTTCATAGGGGGGCACGTGCAGCTCTCGATACATTGCGGGCGATGGCCGCAGTATCGGCGTCCGTGGTTACGATTTGGTAAACTTCCTTAACGGTTTCCGTTGGCCAAACGCACGCTATCCGGGTGGCGGCGCAGGGTCATCATCGCCCAGATTCCGAGTGCCGGGCCCGGGGCCAGGAAGGCGAAGGCGTATTTCCAGCCGACGGTATCGACCAGAACCGGCACCAGATGGATGGTCGCCAGGGTCAGCAGAAAACCGAGACTGGTCTGCACCGTCAGCATGGTGCCGACTACTGATGGGTCAGAAAGCTCTGCCGTGCTGGCCGAGAATTGTGCCGAATCGGCCACGATCGTGAAGCCCCAGATCAGGCAGACCGCGATCAGCAATGCCGGCGAACCGCCGTAGAGGAACCCGACAAGGGCCGCGCAACTGCCGCTGACCGCCATCATGATGCTTGTGAAAGCGGTGCGGCCGATCCGGTCGGCGATCAGCCCGCCGACGACGCAGCCGATGGCACCGGCGGCCACGGTCGCGAATGTCGCGAAGGAGGCGGCGACCGCGGCGTGTTCCGCCGCCATCACCAGTCCGAAACTGGCATACAGGAACACGCCGATCCAGGCCCACATGGCATAGAGCTCCCACATATGGCCGAGATAACCGAGATTGGCGAGCCGCACGGGCTTGACGGTCCAGGCACGGAGTGCGAGCCGCGGGTTGAAGGGCGGCGCCTTGCCGATATTGGGGCCGACACCGGCGAACAGGATCGCGATTCCGGCGACGAGCGCGGACAATGAGGTCACGCCGATCGTAAAGCGCCAATCGATCCCGCCGAGCCCGTTGAACAGGTGCGGGCTGGCCGATCCCAGGGTCAGTGCGCCGACCAGGATACCGACCATGAAGCCCATATCGCCCTTGGCCCAGGTCGTGACCAGCTTCATCCCGACCGGATAGACGCCCGCCATGCAGGCGCCCGTGACGAAACGCAGCGCGATGACGGCGGGCGAGGTGGGGTCGAACAGCAGTATCGCGCCGTTCGCGGCCGCGGCCACGCAGCTGGATGCGAAGAACACCCGCCGCGGATCGTACCGGTCAGCCAGCCCCACGGTTGCGCTGATCAAGGTGCCGACGACGAAACCCGCCTGCACGGCGCTGGTGAAGAGCGACGCGTTGAGCGGTGGCAGCGCCACTTCGGCCGTCAGTGCCGGCACGACCGCAGAGGCGGAGAACCAGACCGCCAAGGCGGCGACCTCGCAGAACGCGATCAGCGCCAGCGACGCGGTGCGGCCGAGCGCCATCGGACGATCAGTTCTGGTCCTGCAACAACTTGTAGACGACCGGTCCGTAGAACGGGCCGTAGCCGGAATCGATGGCTTCCTTGAAGCGCCGCTCGACGAGCTTGCCCGTCTCCGCGTTGACGTTGGTTTCTTCCGCCAGTTTCAGCGCGTAGCTGAGATCCTTCAGCGAGTAGGTGACGGAGAATACATCGTCCGGATAATCCTCTTTCACCATGTACTGCATGCCGTGCTTGCGCAGCACGAAGCTGTCGGCGGAGCCACGCGAGAGCGTCTCGAACAGCAGCTCGCCATCGACACCGGCGCGGGTGCCGATCAGCAGCGCCTCGGCCAGCGCCGAGGTGTTCATGAAGACGATGAAATTGTTCATCAGCTTCATCACCATGCCGGTGCCGACGCCGCCGCAATGGGTGATCTCCGTGCCCATACAGGACATCGCCGGATGGATGCGGTCGAAGACCTCTTTTGACCCGCCCACCATGATGCTGAGCGTGCCGTCCTCGGCCGAGGAGACGCCCCGCGCGATCGGCGCGTCGGCATAGTCGACCGACTTGTCGCCGAGCTTTTCCGACGCCTCGCGCGCGACGTCCGCCGTCGCGGTCGTCATGTCGACGACGGTCTGGCCGGCGCGGACATGCTCCAGCACACCGCCGGGCTCGAACAGCACGGCGCGCACCTGCGGCTCGCCCGGCACGCAGATGACGATCAGATCGGATACCGCGACCAGCGCCTCGATGCTCGGCGCCGCTTCGACGCCGGCATTGTCGAGCGCCGCTACCTTGTCCGAATCCAAATCGAAGGCGATGACCGGTACGTCGCCCTTGGTCGCCAGGTTGCGGCACATCCGGCCGCCCATGACCCCGGTCCCGATGAATCCGATCTTCTTGATGTCCGCCATGGCGGGCCCTCCCTGTATTCTTCTGATGTGATACGGGATAATAGGACGGCGGCGGCGCCCGCGGCCAACCCTCTTACGACATTTGGAGACAGGATATGCCCGATCCCTATGAAGTCTACGCCGTAAAATATGCGGAGCGCGTCGGCAGCCGGAATCAGCATCTGTTGCATCCGGACCCGCATGACGGACCGATGCCGATGGATTACTTCGTCTGGGCCATCGTCGGCAATGGGCGCACTTTCGTCGTCGATCTCGGTTTCGAGAAGAAGGAGGCGGAAAAACGCGGCCGGACGCTGCTGCGCAGCCCGGCCGAAGGGCTGAAATTGCTGGGCATCGATGCGACGCAGGTCGAGGACGTCATCATCTCCCACCTGCATTACGACCATGCCGGTTCGGTCGGTGATTTCCCGAACGCGCAGTTCTATCTGCAGGATCGCGAGATGGCATTCGCCACCGGCCGCAACATGCGGCACGAGACGTTCAACATGGCCTATTCGATCGACTATGTGATCGACATGCTGCGCAAGGTCTATGACAACCGGGTCGTCTTCGTCGACGGGATGGAGGAACTGGCGCCGGGCCTGTCGGTGCATCATGTGGGCGGCCATACGGACGGTCTGCAGATCGTTCGCGTCTTAACCAAGCGCGGCTGGGTCGTGCTGGCGGCCGATGCGGCGCATTACTACGAGAACATGGAAGCGCCGAACCCGTTTCCGCTGGTCTACAATGTCGGCGACATGATCGACGGCTACCGCACGATGGCACTGTTGGCAGACTCGTCGAAGCACATCATTCCGGGCCATGACCCGCTGGTGCGTGAACGGTATCCCGCCCCCTTCGCGGAGGCGGAAGGCATCGTTATGCGGCTCGATGTTGATCCGTCGGAGTAGAGAAGGGCGGCCAATTTACTTGAATTGCCCTTTCGGGCAGATTACCTGCTCCGCGTTACGGAATTGAAATAAGACGAAAGGTGCGCCTCCCATGGCGGAACGACATCACAGCAAGGTCCTGATCATCGGCTCCGGACCGGCCGGCTACACGGCGGCGATTTACGCGGCCCGGGCGAATTTGAAGCCGACCCTCGTCGCCGGCCTGCAGCCCGGCGGACAAATGACGAGCACGACCGATGTCGAGAACTATCCCGGCTTCGCGGATGTCATCCAGGGCCCCTGGCTGATGGAACAGATGCAGAAGCAGGCCGAAAGCGTTGGCACCAACATGGTGCATGACATCATCAACGATGTGGATTTCAGCAGCCGGCCCTTCACCTGCACCGGCGACAGCGGCGACACCTACACGGCGGATGCGGTAATCATCGCGACCGGCGCACAGGCGCGCTGGCTCGGTCTGGAGTCGGAACAGAAATTCATGGGTTTCGGTGTCTCGGCCTGCGCGACGTGTGACGGGTTCTTCTTCCGCGATCAGAATGTCGCCCTCGTGGGTGGCGGCAACACGGCGGTCGAAGAAGCGCTCTACCTGACCAACCATGCCAGCAAGGTCACGGTGATCCACCGGCGCGACGCCTTCCGCGCCGAGAAGATCATGCAGGACCGGCTGTTCGCCAATCCCAAGGTCGAGGTGATGTGGGACCATGTGCTGGACGAGGTGACCGGCGAATCCGACCCGCCCGGTGTCAGCGGTGCCCGGGTCCGGAACGTCAAAACCGATGCCACGACCGATCTGGACGTCAACGGCGTCTTCATCGCCATTGGCCACGATCCGGCGACCGCCGTGTTCAAGGGCCATGTCAAAATGGACGACGAGGGCTACATCCTGACCGCGCCGGACAGCACGGCGACGGAGATCCCCGGCGTCTTCGCCGCGGGCGACGTGGTCGACAAAGTCTACCGCCAGGCGGTGACGGCGGCCGGCATGGGTTGCATGGCGGCGCTCGAAGCGGAAAAATTCATTGCCGAGCATGAGGACAGCCCGGCGGTCGCAGCGGAGTAGCGGATAGAGCCATGAATGTCGACGACGCCATCAATTTCGACGATCTGCGGATTTTGGCGAAGAAACGCCTGCCGAAGATCATCTACGATTTCATCGAAGGTGGCGTCGACGACGAAGACGGTCTGGACCGCAACGAGAACGCCTTCCGCCGCCGGCCCCTGATGCCGCGCTACATGGTCGATATCTCCGAGCGCGACCAGTCGCAGCCGCTGTTCGGCCGGCAATATTCCAGCCCCTTCGGGATTGCGCCGACCGGCGGCATCAGCAATTACCGCTGGGGCGGCGATCTGATGCTGGCGGAAGCGGCCCGCGAGGCGAATATCCCCTTCATCATGTCCGGCGCCGCGACGGCGTCGATGGAGGATCTGGCCAAGGTCGCGCCTGAGCATGGCTGGTACCAGCTCTATGTCGCGCAGGACCGTTCCATCTCCGAGGATATGATCCGGCGCGCGGCCGATCTCAACCTGTCGACCCTGGTCGTGACGGTCGATGTGCCGACCGGATCGAACCGCGAGCGCAACCGCCGTAACGGTTTCGGCCGGCCGCTGAAACTGTCCCTGGCCTCGAAACTCGACGCGCTGCGCCGGCCGCTCTGGTTGTAGGGGGATGAAGGACTATATGCGGCACGGCATCGCCAAGCTGCCGAACTGGGCGCCCTACGCGCCGGAAGGGGCGGACGCCAACATGCTGGGCGAGTTCGTCTCCAGCCAGATTCGCGGCTCGCTGAATTGGAATGACATCGAGAACTTCCGCAAATTGTGGCCGCGCAAGATGGTGCTGAAAGGTGTCATGCGCACCGACGATGCGATCCGCGCGGCGGAGATCGGCGTCGACGGGCTGATGGTCTCCAACCATGGCGCGCGCCAACTTGACCGGGCGCCGTCGCCGCTCGACGTGCTGCCCTCGATCAATGCCGCGGTCGGCGACCGCATGACCCTGATGCTGGATGGCGGCGTGCGCCGCGGCTCCGATGTGCTGATCGCGCTGTGCATGGGGGCGAAATTCATCTTCCTCGGCCGGCCGACGCTCTATGGCGTTGTCGCCGGCGGCGTTGCCGGTGCATCGAAAGCGGCCAGCATCCTGCGCAACGAGATCGATCTGGTGATGGCGCAGATCGGCGTGACGTCGCTCGATCAGCTCGGCCCCGATTTCGTGCATTGGGACGAAGACGAGCTGCGCCGCAACATGCCGCGCTGATGACGGCTCGGCTGGGCCGGACGTCCCTCGGAATTTTCCTGTGTCTCTGCGCGAATGCCGCAATGGCGTTCGACCTGCAGGGCCATCGCGGCGCGCGCGGTCTGATGCCGGAGAACACCTTGCCGGCATTCGCGAAAGCGCTCAGCCTCGGCGTATCGACATTGGAACTCGACACGGGTGTCGCCGCGGACGGCGTCGTGGTCGTCAGTCATGACAGAACGCTGAACCCTGCGCTTACCCGGGACCGGGCGGGGGCCTGGTTGCCCGGTCGCGGTCCGGCGCTCAACAGTCTGAGTTTCAGGGAACTGCGTGGCTACGACGTTGGTCGCATGAAGCCGGATAGCCGCTATGCGCGCCGTTGGTCCGAGCAGATCGCGATCGATGGCACGAAGATCCCATCCCTGGCGGATGTTTTTGCGCTCGCACGCCGCCCTGGCAATGATCTTGTCCGGTTCAACATCGAAACCAAGATCGATCCGCGAAAGCCGAGTGAATCGCCCGATCCCGAAAGCTTCGCTCGCGCGCTGCTGAACGTCGTTTGGGAGGTCAACGCGGCCGACCGGGTCACCATTCAGTCCTTCGACTGGCGCACGCTCCAGGCCGTGCAGCGGCTGGCGCCCTCGGTCCCGACTGTCTATCTCACCGTGCAGCAATATTGGCTGGACAATATCCGGAAGGGTGCGTACGGCCCGTCTCCCTGGACCGCGGGATTCGATATCGAAGACCATGGTGGCAGCGTGCCGCGTCTGGTGAAGGCGGCCGGCGGTGCGGTCTGGTCGCCTTATCACAAAGAGGTCGATGCGGTGCAGCTGCGTGAGGCCCGGTCCCTCGGCCTGAAGGTCGTCGTCTGGACCGTCAACGACTCTGCCCGCATGGAGACGCTCATCGACCTCGGCGTCGACGGGATCATCACCGACTATCCGGACCGGCTGCGCACGGTGATGGCGCGGCGCGGCATGGCACTGCCGCGTCAAACGCCAATAAAACCGTAACGTCTAAGCGGAAACCGGCATCGTGTAGGGCCGGTCGTCATAACCCGCGGCGAAGGAGTTGTTGGTCTGCGCCGGGTTGCGGTTGATCATCGGCCGGCCGAACAGCGGATGGGTCATCGAACGGATTTCATGCTCGATCTGGTACAGCTTCTTGCCGCTCTCCGGGTCGAACAAATCGACGAACCGGTATTGATGCTGGTTGCTCTCCTGCGAGATCAGCCCCTGTTCGGCGATCTTGGCGTGCGGCCGCGAGAAGTTGGCGACATAGAGGGCCAGATGGTGGCCGTCATATTTGGCCAGCTTGCCCTTCTTTTCGCGGAAGATAAGCGTCTGGTCCTGACCGACCAGCACATGTGCCGCCGGCGCCTTCTCGAACGGCTTGACCGCCGCTTGGGTTTCCATGACGTCGCGATAGAAGGAAGCGATGCCCTTGGCGGTGCCGCTCGGCACGTCGAGCATGACATAGGGCATGCCCAGCATGGTGGCGCCGAATTTCGCGGCCGGCTTGTGGCAGCGGAACTTGTTGCCCCAGGGGCAGGTCACGTCGATATAGCCCGGGCCCGCCCGGAAATTGAACTTCGTGCCCTTCAGGTCCTTGCGTACGGATTTGAGGCTTTCGCTCAGCGCCTTCAGATCCGGCACGACCAGGCCGGTCCGGCCGCGGATGACCTGCGGCTTGCCGATCGGCAGATGGAACTGGCTCTTGCCGATATTGACCCACATGTTGACGACACCGGTCACGAGATACGGGTCGCGGGTGAAGCCCATGCCGACGATGTAGAACAAGGTGGCCAATCTCTGATCGGGCACCGTCACATTCATATGCTCAAGGCCGACAACATTCGCGAGATCTTCCTCGCTGCGATCGTATGTGTTTTTCATGTGACCCTTCCCGAAAATACGGCCTGCGCTGCGCGGCCTGTTGGTTAATGCGGTTCAATAGTGCGACAGGAGGATGCGCTGCTGCAAGCCGTCGTTGTCCATCGAATTCGACTGCGTTAGCTTCCTGGTGCCGATGGAGAGGAGAAGGTTCGTGAGCAAGGCCTTCACCAAGGAAACCGATATCGAGGAAGTCGAGCCGGATGACGGCCCGGCGTTGCCCGATGGCGTGAAGAACTACATCACCCCGGAAGGCATGGCGCGCCTGCGCGCGGAGTTGAAGGAATTGCGCACGGTCGAGCGTCCCAAGATCGTCGACATTGTCGCCTGGGCCGCCGGCAATGGCGACCGGTCGGAAAATGGCGACTATATCTACGGCAAGAAGCGCCTGCGCGAGATCGACCGCCGTATGCGCTTCCTCTTGAAGCGGATGGAAATCGCTGAAATCGTCGATCCGGCGCAGCAGACAAATCGCGACCGGGTGCTCTTCGGCGCGGCGGTCACCTATGCCGATGAAGAGGACAGCGAACACACCGTGCGCATCGTCGGCATCGACGAAACCCGGCCCGAAGAGGGTGAGATCAGTTGGGTGTCACCGGTTGCGCGCGCTTTGCTCGGCGCGGAACTGGGCGACGTGGTAACGCTCCGCGCGCCGGGCGGCGATGTGGAGCTGGAGGTGCTGGAGATTTCTTACGGGGCGAGCTGAAGTAGCGGTGAAGGGAGAAGCGGTCGATGCTTCGCTGTCAGTGATTGAAGGCGCGCTGCCGCTGACCTAGAGTTTCCCACTAGCACCGCTTGCGAGGACCTCCGCCATGTTCGACAAACCGCTTGAGACCGCCATCGTGCCCGTCACGCCGTTCCAACAGAACGCGACGGTGTTCTGGTGCACCAAGACCATGAAGGGGGCGGTGATCGATCCGGGCGGGCATCTCGACCGGATCATGAGTGCGGTCGACCGTGCCGGCATCACGCTGGAGAAAATCTTCATCACCCATGCGCATCGCGATCATGCGGGCATGGCGGCCGACTTTTCCGAACAGCAGGGTATCCCGATCGAGGGACCGCACAAGGACGATCAGTTCTGGATCGACAAGCTGGCCGACGCGGAGGAGAAGCCTGGCTTCGACCAGCCGCGGCCCTTCACGCCCGACCGCTGGCTGGGCGATGGCGATACGGTGACGGTGGGCGAACAGACGCTCGACGTGTTCCACTGCCCCGGCCACACGCCGGGCCATGTCGTCTATTTCCACGGGCCCTCGCAGCTCGCCGTGGTGGGGGACGTGCTGTTCCGCCGCACGGTCGGGCGCACCGACCTGCCGAAGGGCGATCACGATCTGCTGGTGAAGTCGATCACCGAGAAGCTCTGGCCGCTCGGCGACGATGTCATGTTCCTGCCCGGTCATGGGCGTCTGTCGACCTTCGGCCAGGAGCGCGAGGACAACCCCTATGTCTCCGACATGGCGGTCGCCACCGGCGCGCCGCCGCCCGATCCGGAAAAGGCGCTCGGCCCGACTTTCGACTAGATCAAATCAAAGTTAGACGGAACCGATATCGGTTCCGTCTAACATTGTGAATCTGATCTATTTTTGAGGTAGTAGAGCGGATTCATGCGGTTGTTGGATCGCCAAGGGCGACTCCAACAATCCCCGACCCGCTCTAAAGCTCGATCTGGCCGCGCATCACCGGCACGCACGACCCTTCGATCGTAACGGAACCAACCTGGCCGGCGGCTTTCTGTGCTGTCACGGTGATCAGGCTGGGCCGGCCCATCTCGACGCCTTGTTCGATCTCGATCCGGGTTTCCGCGTCCCCTTCGAGCGATGTCAGATAGGCGCCCAATGCGGCCGAGGCGCTGCCGGTCGCCGGATCCTCCCAATTGTTGCTGAGCGGGGCGAACATGCGCGCGCGCAACCGGTCGATACCCGTGCCGTGGCGGGCGTAGATGAAGACGGAGAACCGTCCGCTCAGATCGGCGAGCCCATAGCGTTCGGCGGCGGACCGGAAGGCGTCGAGATTGGCGTGCGCTGTCGCCAGCGAGTCCATGTCCGTTTCCGCAACGAAAAAGGGCAAGCCGACCGATGCCAGCGTCGGCGCGTGGTGCACCGTCTTGATCGCGTCCGCAGGCAATGAGACGCAGGCGGCGAACACGGCGGGGTCCATGCCACGCCCGATTTCGAGCGGTTGCGGCGCCTTGATGCGCGCGCCGGTAACCCGGTCGCCGTCGCGCCGCACATCGACCGTGACGAGGCCGGCTTTTTCCTCGAACCGCAGGGTTGCCCCTGGCGCCTGGCCGAACACTGCCGGCATTTGCGCCAGCACATAGCCGGTGCCGACATTGGGGTGGCCGGCGA
>JAPPPC010000202.1:0-4329 GCA_028817685.1 Rhodospirillaceae bacterium | reverse complement strand
GCACTTCCTGGGCGCGGGTGAAGATGCGGACCTGGGCGGTGTTGGCGGGGTCTTGCGGCGGCAGGACGAAGGTGGATTCGGCGTAGTTGAACTCGGCCGCCACCTGCAGCATTTGCGCATCGCTCATCCCGCGCGCGTCCAGGATCACGGCAAGCGGGTTGCCGCCGAAACGCGTTTGGGTGAAGACGTCGACCGTAACGTAGTCGAACGTCGTCACGTCGAGGACAGGTCCGGCTCGTTGCCCAGCAGGTAGGCGCCGACGGTTTCGTAATGCGCCTTGCGGCCCTGCATCTGCTGCGTGACCGTGTGCAGATCGCGGAAGCGCCGCTCATACGGACCGCTGGTGAAGATCGCCGTGGCGCCCGCCGCGTCATAGATCGCGTCCGCGGCGCCCTTGGCCTCGTGAATGCCGTGCGTCGTCGCTAAGCGGATGCGCATGCGCTGCTCGACGGTCAATTCGCCCGTGCTCAGCACCGCGGCCCAGATGTCGTCCAGCTCGCTGCGCAGGAAATTGCGCGCCGCATCCAGCCGGATCGAGGCGCGCGCGAACTCCGCCTGCACCACCGCATTCTGGCTCAAGGTCGTCTTGCGCATCCGCGGTGTCTTTTCCAGGGTGAGTTTGGCGAAGGCGTCGATCATCGATTGCGCGATGCCCATCGCGACGCCGGAGAAGCCGCTCGCATAAAGGTTGGTCTGTCGGAACAGATAAAGCGGGTTGTCCGTCCGCCGCTCATCGGGATCGTCGCGATGCACCGAATGTTCGTACGGGACGTAGAGGTCCTTGATCTCGTAGCCGTCGCTCGCCGTGCCGCGCAGCCCGATGACATGCCAGATGTCTTCCCAGTCGATCTGATCGACAGGGATCAGCATGGTGCGGAAGGTCTTGCCGCCCTTTTCGTTCAGGATCGGCTCGCCCTTCTCGTCGACGACGGTGGAATGGGTGCCGATCCAGGTCGCATGCCGGCCGCCGCTGGCGAAGGCGCAGTTGGCATTGACCCGGAACCCGTCGCCCTCCGGCACCGCGAGCGATTTGCCGGGGCCCCAGGCCAGAACCCCCTTCGGGTCGTTGCCCCAGATCTTGTTGGCGACATCGTCGTTCAAGAAGGAGGCCGTCATGGAGCAGCCATTGGCCTGACACAGGCACCAGGCGGTGCTGGCGTCATGCTTGGCGACTTCCTCGATGATGGCGGAGAAGTCGGACGGCTTCACCTCGGCGCCGTTGAAGCGCTTCTCCAGCAACAGACGGAACAGACCGGCGTCATACAGCGCGGAAAGAAGGTCCGGCGCCAGGCGCCTGTTTTGTTCGATCGATTCGACGGAATCGGCGATCAACGGCGCCAGTTCGCGGACTCGATCGAGATAGGTGTCGCGGTCGGTCCGTTCGACGGCGACCGGTGATGCGCTTGTTGCCATGTCTTCGCTCAGCCTCCTGCGCCATCGGGCGCACCGAAATATTAGCGTGTCGCCTTCGCCGCGTCGAATGGGCGAAACATTCTAGCCGATCAATTTGAACCGCGTGCCGCACACGGTAACGATATCGTCCTTGATGACATAGCCGCGTTTCTCGGCGACTGCCGTCAGCGCCAGCCGGTCGGCAACGGCGATATCGAGGCCGCCGAGCCCTTCGCCCCGTCCGTCCGTCGCCGGCACGAAGCGCAGCATCGCATTCTCCAACGGCAGCAGCGGCGTGCCCTTGCCGTCGGTCACCGGTTTGACGGCAAGGATCTCGCCCCAGCGCGCGGCAAGCCCGGCCGGGTCGTCGCTTTGCAGTTCCGCACCGGTGATCGCGGTGATCCGGTCGGTGCGCACGGCATCCTGCCATTCCGCGCCCGCCGGATGCCAAGGCCCGTCCGGCGCGCCGTTGCCCGCCGTGCAGCTCGTCTCCAAAATGGCGCCGCCGGTATCGCGCGGATGCAGTTGGAGTCCGTCATAGGTGCCGTATTGCATGTGATTGATCACCCGAACGCCCAGCGCTTCGCAGCGGCTCATTCGGTCGGCGATGTCGTCGCACTGCAGGATGACCATGTAGCCGCCATCGCCCTGGCGCCGGTCGAGATAGCGCCCGGCAGCGGTGTTCTCGCGAAAGGGCGCGACCACTTCCAGAAAGTTGTTGCCGATGGGCAGCAGCGCGTTGACCAGGCCGTCTTTCTCGCCCGCAGGGTCGTTATGTCAGGTCGCGATCCCGAAGACGGCTTCTAGAGCGGCAATCGCCGGATCTAGCTCCCGCGCGACGAGACAGATTTGGCGGAGGCGCAACAAGATTCAAAACGCCGCGAGAGGCTGGAACGGCGCGGCGCCAAGCGCCATCGTGGCGGCGGAGACTGGCTGCCCGCGTTTGACCACCAGCCGGTGGTGCTCCCGCTTTGCGGCGCGCTCGATATCCTCGGCCGGATTGCCGTCGACCAGCAGAAAGTCCGCAAAGCCGCCTTCAGTGATACGGCCTTCGCCCGGCAGATCGACCAGATCGGCGGCGGAACTTGTGGAAATGCGCAGCGCGTCCAGCGGCGCGATACCAATGCCGACCATCAGCGCCAGTTCATCGGAATTGGCGCCATGCTTGTTGAAGGGCGTGCCGGCGTCGGTCCCCATCGCGATCTTGCCGCCCGCGTCATAGAACATCTTGATCGAACGGACATGGTGTTCGGCGATCCGCTCCGCCTTCTCGATCACATAGTCGGGTATGCCGTTGCCCTTGTTGGAGACGATGTTGTCCAGCGCCGCCAGGGTCGGCACCAGGAAGGTGTCCCGGTCCATCATCTCGCGCACGCACTCGTCGGTCATGAAGATGCCATGCTCGACCGAAGTGATTCCGCCGCGCACCGCATTGAGTATCCCTTCGGCACCCTGGGCATGGCTTGCCGTGCGCCGGTGGAAGCGTTGGGCCTCGTGGATGCCCGCGGCCATCTCTTCGGCAGAATAGTGCGCGTCTTCCGGATTGACCCCGGGGGTCATCACGCCACCGGTCGCCATGATCTTGACCAGGTCGCTGCCGGCATGGATCTGCTCGCGCACCGCCTTGACCACCTCGTCGATGCCGTCGGCGACCCGGCCATGTTTGTTGCCGTGACCGCCGGTCATGCAGATCATCTTGCCGGAGGCGCGGATCGATGGACCCATCTGTTGGCCGGCGTTGCAGGCGTCGCGCACCGCGAATTCCAGATAGTCGCGGCCGCCGCAATCGCGGACACCGGTGACGCCGCCCGCCAATGTCGTCTGCGCGCGGTCGAGCGCCTTCATTACGGTCTGCCCCGGCAGCAGCTTCTCGGCTGCCGTCCCCGGATCGCCCTCCGCACCCAGACACAGATGAACATGGCAATCGATCAATCCGGGCATCAAGGTGCCGCCAGACGTATCGATCACGGTGCCGGCGAAACCTTCGAAGGTTGCCGCCGGCGCGACGCTGGCAACCGTGTCATCCTCGACCAGGACACCATGCCCCTCGACCGGTGCGTTGTCGCCGTCAAACAGGGCGCCGCCCTTGTACAAAACCTGCATGGGACATCCTCGCTGCGCTTTTAAGGCGGGTACCATTGCGGGTTGCGGTGGCGATGGCAAGCACCGGATTTGGCCGTCGCCCGGCCCCGTGCTACCAATTTCGGGTGCGTTAAGGAGGACATGTCATGGGTTTGAACATCCGCAAGCTTACCGGTCACTTCGGCGCCGAGATCTTGGATATAGATCTCTCCGAACCGATGTCCGATGCGACCTTCGCCGCGGTGAGCACAGCGTTCGACGAAAACTCGCTGATCCTGTTCCGCGGCCAGTCCCTCACACCGGCGCAGCACATCGCCTTCAGTTCGCGCTGGGGCGAGTTGGAGCATCATGTGCTGCAGGAATACACGCTGCCGGACCATCCGGAACTGTTCGTCCTGACCAACAAGAAGAAGGACGGTAAACCGCTCGGTGCGCACAAGACCGGCTGGCACTGGCATATCGACAACACCTACATGCCGCGGCCGAGCCTCGGCTCACAGCTCTATGCGCGCGAGGTCCCGCCGGAAGGCGGGGATACCTGGTTCACAAGCCTGACCGCGGCCTATGACAGTCTGCCGGAAGACCTGAAGGCGCGGATCGCGGACCTCAAGGCCGTGCACAGCTACGCCCATGTCTATGCGCTGAAATATCCCGACCGCGAACCGCTCAGTGAGGAGCGCAAGGCGCAGGTGCCGGATCTGGTGCATCCGGTGGTGCGGACCCACCCGGCGACGGGGCGGAAGGTGCTCTATATCAGCGAATACATCATCAAGCAGTTCATCGGGATGTCGGTGGAAGAAAGCCGGGAACTGCTCGACGAGCTGAACGCCCGGGCGACGACGGACGATCTAATCT
>JAPPPC010000520.1 GCA_028817685.1 Rhodospirillaceae bacterium | reverse complement strand
CTTCATGGGCGGTGCGCATCTGCACAATTTTACCGAGGAAGATTTCGCCAAAGCCGACAAGGCCATGGAAGAGAAGCAGAAAGCGATGGCCGCGGAATAACGGGGCCAGATCTAAAGTTACGGCGCGGCACCCTAACGGGTCCGCGCCGTTTTTGCTGCGGTTCCTACTTCAGGTTCGCGTCGAGAAACCCGAGCAGTTTGTCCCAAGCATCATCGGACGCCTCCCGGCGATAGCGCTCTTCATTGCAGAAATCCTGAAAGCCGTGGCCGGCACCGTCGTAACGGTGGAATTCATGCGCCACGCCCGCCTTTGTCAGCGCCGCGTCGAGGTCGTCGACATCCGCCGGTGACGGGTTGGCATCCTCGTTTCCGAAAATACCCATCACGGGGCAGGCCATGCGACCGCAGAGA
Organism: Rhodospirillaceae bacterium; assembly: GCA_028817685.1. Classification (GTDB taxonomy): domain Bacteria; phylum Pseudomonadota; class Alphaproteobacteria; order UBA8366. The sequence continues at coordinate 7,824 of JAPPPC010000520.1, read as the reverse complement.
TCGATCGGGGCGATGGCGCCATCGCCCATACCGAGCTTGATCCTTCCGCCATAGAGCGTCACCAATGCCTTGTACTGATCGTTGTGGCAGGCGTGCAGCCATGACAGGCGGCCGCCCCAACAATGCCCCATGATTCCGATCCGGCTCTCGTCGACTTTTTCAGAGCGCACCAGCATGTCGAACGCGGCGTTGTAGTCCGCAACAGCGCGGTCGTCCCTGAACTCCTCGCGCTTGACCGCGATATCTTCTTCCGGGTCCCACCAGTGAAAAACGTACGGCGTCACCGAGGCATAACCCGCCTTCGCGAGCCGCTCACCAACATCGATGGTGAAGGGATCCTTTTCGAGACCTTCATGCGCGATCGGCAGGTGCTGTGCGACGACAATACCGGGAAACGGCCCCGGCCCCTCAGGGGCAAAGGAAAGAACTTCCATCGGACTGCCTTGAATATCGACGGTGCGTTTTTCGTACATGGTTAGTTCCTTTCGCAACCCTTATTGGAAATGCGGTCTGATCTGCTCGGCAAATACCCGCATATAATGAATCTGACGATCGAGGTCGCCGCGTTCGGTGCTGAACCAAATCTTATCCGCGCCCGCTTCGGCCAGCGATCCGATCCGTTCGATCCAATCCCCCACATCGCCCGCGAGCGCATATCGCTCCAGCGCATAGTCCGTCAGGCCCAGCTCCGACATCCGCTTGGGATTACGGCCTGCCTCCAGCACATGATCATAGAGTTCGTAGCCATCGACATATTCCTGAATGTTATCGCGGAACTGGCCCGGTACGTTTTTGTTGTCGAGGCCAAACCGCATGGAGTGATTCAAGATTGACGACACCGAAGCATGAATCGCTTCAACGGCCCGTTCGCCATCCTCGTCCAAGGAAGACCGGGTCGTAAACCAAACATCGACATCGTCGGGATTCCGCCCTTCCGACTCCGCACCGGCGCGAACCCGCGCGATGGTATCGCTGACGACCGGCGGCAGGACACCGGTTCCGGCGATGACTCCATTGAAGATGCGGCCGCCGAGATGCAGCGTTTTAGGACCTTCCGCACAGAATGTGATCGGGACACTTTTCTTAACGGTCTCTTCGTGCCAGCGCACCCGTTGCGGGCGGCCGTCATAGGTCGCCTCGCCATTGGCCAGCAGTCCGCGGATACAAGTCACATAGTCTTCGATTCGCGCGCGGGTCGCGGCCTTCATACCAATATTGTAGACTGCGCTGTCCCCGCTCGCGATGTCCATGAAAGCGCGGCCCTCTGTCATCGCATCGATCGAGGCGAGGAAGCCCGCCATGATCTGCGGCTCGCGTGTCAGCGGATTCGTTGGATGCAAACCGACCAAGGCGTTCTTCGCCACTTGCGCGATCAGCGTTGCCCGAACATATGCGTCGCCACCGATGAACGTCGTGTCGTAAGTGCCGATCATTTCGACGCCGCAATCATCGATGATGCGGATCAGCTCGGCGAATTTCTCCAAATCGGCGCGATGCGGGAACGGCGCGCCGCCGGACACCATCACCCCAAATCGTACTTTCATGCGGCCCCTCCCCCGACAAGATTGCCAGCGCTTGCGGCAACCTTAGAATGTCCCAGTGGAACCATAATACAGGCGAGAGGGCACGACAAAATGGCCGATACGTTCATTGAAAACGGCAAGGAACTGCATCCGGACATGAAGCATCTGATCGACGCGCGTGCCGCCGCCGGTCCGGCGGTGACGATCGCTGAACAGCGCACTGCCTGGACCAAATACAGTGCCGCGATGTCCAAGCCGCACCCGGATGATATGACTGTCGATGACCGCACGCTCGCCTGCGGGCACGGTGGCGTGTTCGTTCGTGTCTACCGTCCCGCCTCCGCCGCAACAGCTGCACCCTGCATCATCTATTCCCATGGCGGTGGGTTCATGAAGGGCGACCTGGACAGCTCCGACAATTTCGCTTGGGGTTTGTCGCAAGAAACTGCAGCGGTTGTGGTCAGCGTCGACTATCGGCTGACACCGGAACACCCCTTCCCGGCCGCGTTCGACGATGTTTACGGTGTCGTCTGCTACGTCGCCGAGCACCCCTCAGAATTCGGCGTGGATGCGTCGCGTATTGCTCTGTGCGGCGACAGTGCCGGTGGCAACCTATCGGCGGCCGCCTGCTTGAAGGCACGCGACGAAAACGGCCCAAAGATCGTTGCGCAGTCCCTCATCTATCCGGGCACCGGACTGGATCAAAAGGGCGGGTCCTATGACGAAAACGCCGAGGCACCCGGCCTGACGACCGCGGCGACCGAAAAGTACAGGGATCTCTACATGACGCGGCCAGAAGATCATGAAAACCCCTATGCCCGTCCTGTCATCGCCGCCAATCACGCCGACCTGCCGCCCGCTTGGGTGCATACGGCACAGCATGACCCGATCCGCGACGATGGCGAAATTTATGCGAACAAGTTGCGCGACGCCGGCAACGACGTGTCGTACCGGTGCGCGGACCTGATGATCCATGGTTTCTTGCGCGCCCGCGCACTCGGACCTGGCGGCCGCGCGGAATTTGAAGCGGCGGCCAATTGGCTCAAAGAGAAACTGGCTTAACGCGCGTTCAGTTCGAGTTTTGAACCATCAGTGAACCGGGAAAGTCGGAACGGCTCCAGGTCGAAACGCGATTTCCCGCCTGTGACCAGCTCCGACATGATGAGACCGGTGGCCGCCCCCATGCCGAAGCCGTGGCCGGAAAATCCTGTAGCGATGTAATAGCCTTCCAGGTCATCGACACCGCTCCAGACCGGGATGGCATCCGGAGTCACCTCGATCATTCCGGCCCAGGTCTCCGCGATCTCCAAAGAACCCAGTTGCGGGAAATTCTCCTGTGCCGCCGCCAGCACCTCGCGTAACGTGCCGGGGTCGGGGACCGGATCGAGCACCCGCGTCTTTTCGAATTCCGTAACGTCATCGCCCGACCAGCTTCGCGGGCGCATCAATTCCTTGAAGAATTCGGAACCAATGCGCAGGCGCGGCTTCATGGACGTCTGTAGTGCCGGTAAAAACTCACGGAAATACCGGAAAGCGTCCGGTGTAATCTGGAAATAGCTGCTGCCGGAGCGTGCGATCGTGTAGCCGCCATCCTGTCGGCGACGCAGAGACGCGCCCGGGGAACCGATGCTGGTTTGCGAAATCAAAGGCGCCGGTTTCGTGCGCAGCACGGACGCTTTCACTTTCAATTGCGGAAAAGCGTGGCCCAAATTGCCCGAAAAGAAGCTCGACCAGGCACCGGCCGCGCACACCACCGCCTGACAGGCGATCGCTCCTTTCTCCGTCACGACACCGGACACTTTACCGGCGGCGCTTTCGACCGTTCGGACGGCGCATTCCGTCAGCACCGTACCGCCCAGCCTCTCAAACGCTTTGGCCACGGCCGGCGCTGCCTTCGCCGGTTCTGCCCGGCCATCCGACGGTGTATAGAGACCACCTTTCCACTTTCGCCCTTCGCCGCCGGTCAGGTCGTCGACCTCATCCGGCGACAGCATCCGGCTGTCGAGCTGATAGTCCCGCGCATGCCCGAGCCATTCTTCGTAGTAGGCAAGATCGTCATCGGTCTTGGCGATGTACAAGGTACCGGCCTGATGCCAACCGACATCCGTATCGATTTCTTTCTCAAGACCTTCCCAAATTCGCAGCGATTCGATGATGGCGGGAATTTCGCGATGGTCGCGCCCCTGCTTGCGCACCCAGCCCCAGTTCCGCGAGGACTGCTCGCCGGCGACCCGACCCTTCTCGCACAACACGGTGGGGACGCCGCGTTTAGCGAGCTGATAGGCGGTCATCGTCCCGGCAATTCCGGCACCGATAACCACGACCTCGGTCTGCTTTGGAAATTCGCTCACTATCTGCCTCGTCGATTTCTGTGTTCGGCCACACCGTCGGACACAGCCTCGGAGTTACCTCGCCTGTCCACGGTCCATGACCGCTTGCGGCTCGGTGCCCGTCAAAAATTGAACCAGGAACCATCCATAATGCGGAAAAGTGCGATAGAGGCAAAGCTACACATCGCCGCAGCGGACCGGCCAACGCAGTCGGTATGGCAGAAAAAGTCCGAATTATGTCATTGCTGCCAATCCATGTTTATGTGAATGTCCCCGCATGTACATGCTGCCAAAGCCGCAAAGCGCCTCCCAATACGAGGTCACGCCCCGACGCATCGCCATGCTGTGCTTCGAGAATGCACAGGGGATCGATGTCACGGGTCCGCTCTCCGTATTTTCGACTGCCGCCGACTTGCTGGATTCGGCACCGTCCCGCGCCTACACGCAGCTTGTCGTGGCGCCGAGCGCATCACCTCTTTCGATCTCCTGCGGCCTGACGATCCTGCCTGACGCTCCGTTCGAGACGGTGAACTTGGCCGAGATCGATACGCTTATCGTCGCCGGCGGTTACGGCGTGCGAGAGGCGCTGGCGAACAGGGCATTGATCGACTGGCTTAAGGGGGCTGCAACACAGGTTCGTCGGACCGCTTCGGTCTGCACCGGTGCCTATCTGCTTGCTGAAGCCGGGGTGCTGGATGGCAAGAGAGCGACGACCCATTGGCGACACTGCCAAGCCTTCGCCGACGCCTACCCCAAGATTGAAGTCGAACCTGACGCCATTCACGTCAGAGACGGAAATATATACAGCTCCGCCGGCGTAACCGCCGGCATGGACCTGGCACTGGCTCTTGTAGAGGCGGATTACGACCGAACGCTCGCATTGGAAGCCGCTCGAAATATGGTCATGTTCTTGAAGCGGCCCGGCGGGCAATCACAATTCAGCGCTGCCTTAGCGGCACAGGATGAGGAAGAGGGGCCGCTCGGCAAGTTGCAGCTCTGGATCTTGGACAATTTGGATGCCGATTTGAGCGTGCCCACCTTGGCCGACCGAGTCGCGATGAGTCCGCGCAATTTCGCCCGGGTATTCGCCCGGCGCACCGGAACCACTCCGGCGAAATTTGTCGAAGCGGCGCGACTCGAATCAAGCCGTCGCCGGCTCGAGGATACCAACGCACCGGTCGACGGCATTGCGCAGGACTGTGGCTTCGGCAACGCCGAGCGTCTGCGCAAAGCCTTTCAACGCCGATTTCGCATTACGCCACAAGATTACCGCCGCCGCTTTCGCGTTTCGGCCGCGGACTAACGCATAACAAAGGGAGAAACTGATGACCTACACCACCGGATTGCTGTTGTTCGAAAACCTGGAGGAACTCGATGCTATCGGCCCGTGGGAAGTATTCACCATGGCAGCTGGCGAGCGGGGCAGCGGCAAGGTCGTGACGATTTCAGAAAATGGTGGCATGGTGCGTTGCGCCAAGGGCCTGCGTATCGAGTCCGATTACAGTTTCGCCGATGCGCCGAAGCTCGACATCCTTGTCGTACCGGGCGGCCAAGGCACGCGAACCGAAGTCGACAACAAGACCCTGATCGATTGGATTGCCAAAGTCGCACCGGACTGCACCTGGGTGACCAGCGTATGCACCGGTTCCATGCTGTTGGTTGAGGCCGGACCGGCGCGGGATAAGCGCGTGACAACCCATTGGGGATTTGTCGAGACCTTGCGCGAGCGCGGCGGGGCAGCGGAGGTTATCGATGATATGCGCTTCGTCCGGGACGGCAATGTCGTCACATCGGCTGGCGTATCCGCTGGAATCGATATGGCGTTGTGGGTCGTAGGCCAGATGGACGACATCGCCTTCGCCCGGCATGTGCAGCGGCGCATGGAGTACGATCCGGCGCCGCCCTACACCGCCGCCGCATAAGGTCCTGTATTTCACAGATCGCTATCGCAAGATTCTAGCACTATGCTATAAAGCATCGCGTCATCGCTCGAAACGAGATGTTTTATCGTGACAGACCAAAACGACGGCCCGGTCGACCAAGATAGCGATAGTTGGGTGATTCCAATTCCAAATTCGGAATCACCCGCCTATGCGGTCATGCCCTGGCCGTTGTTTCAGCGGTTACGCGCTCTCGCGAAGGGGCACCAGACTCTCTCAACAGTTCCGCCCGCCACCGACGAGGCCGAAGCGGAACCAAATGGAATTCGAATGGAAGAAGCCCCTCCATTCGAGGCCGATTTGGACCGGGTCATCCCTCTGCCTATGCAGGCAGCGGACGATTTGTGGTCCAAATCGATGGAGGAAATGCCGTCCTTTGAAGGGGAAGAGACCGAAGAGAGCTCTCTGCCGCTGGATGTACTGGAGCGGCTGCTCGACGGCGAGCATCCGCTCAAAGTCTTCCGGCGGCACCGTGCGTTGACGCAAAAGCAACTCGCTGACCTTACCGGATTGAACGCGACCTACCTGTCACAGATCGAGACCCGGAAACGGCGAGGCTCGACCCGTGTCTATCGTCGACTGGCAACCGCACTCGGCGTCGATATCGGCGACCTCATCGAATAGAAACGCTAAATCGCGACCACCGGCAGGCCTTCCAACAGATCCAATTTTGCTCCGCGCAAGTTCGTGCACGCTCGGATCGAGTCGCCGAGTTCGATGTAGCCCTCAGTGTCCCGGTCATAGCGCGGCCATACCGGCAGGCCTTCCGCGTTGGGATCGCCGGTCTTAGCAAAATTTGTCCAATATCCCATGAGCGTGCGAGACAAGGCACCGTCGGTCTCCGAGTAGTCGGGCTTCGCCTTGAACTGGCCGCACTTGACGCCGCCCCCAAAAATATAGGCGATCTCCGCCCCATGATATGCGCCCAGGGTCTCGCCCGCTTTCCAGGGCGGCACCCGGGTAAAGAAATAGGAATAGGCAGCGATCCCCGCATCGCAAAGCCAGCGTGCCTGAGTCCGCGCGGGCAGTGTCATTCGCTGATCCGTCCGTAGTGCCATCATCGCGCCATACGCATCGGACGACGCCGGATACGCCTGCAGAACAGCGTCTGCCCGGTCGCCCAGTTCACGCCGGACGACCGCGTCGAACTTCTCTTCCGTATCGAAGTGCGCGCTCATAGGCCGATCGAACATCGTCGCCTCATCCGCGTTGATGCCGATGATCAACGGCACATGGGCGATATCGCCTTTTGCGTATAGATCGCGAGGATCTTCCGGGATCACCCAGCCATCGACGAAAGGATTGCTGTTGAAATCGGCGGCACCGTGCAGTTCCTCCCAGGATTTTTCGCGAAGCGTCGCCGCACTGTCGCAATCGAGCCTCGTTGCGATCGCGACGCCTTGCGCCTCTCGGTCCGCCAAGCTGTCGCTGACATCGCGCAACGCACCGCTTTGGCAGATACCGCGGTGGAAGAGTCCTCTTGCTTGCGGCGCCGCCATCAGCAGTGCCACGCTGCGGCTACCGGCGGATTCGCCGAAGATCGTCACATTGTCCGGATCGCCGCCAAACGCCGCGATATTGTCCCGCACCCAGCGCAGAGCGGCGATCTGATCCATTAGACCGTAATTTCCGGAGGCACCGTGATCGGATTCCGCGCTTAAGGCCGGATGCGCCAGAAAGCCGAAAACGTTCAAACGATAATTGAAGGTGACGACCACGATCCCTTCGGCCGCCAAATTGACACCGTTGTACATGAGATTATCGCCCGCGCCGACGCGAAACCCGCCGCCATGGATCCAAACCATCACAGGCAGCCGCGCCGCCGGATCGCGCGCCGGCGACCAGACGTTCAGGTACAGACAGTCTTCGTCTCTCGGGCCATCCGGCCGCGTGCCGAACATAGAGATCACGCCGCCCGGAGGTTGCGGTGCCGCGGGCGGGAAAACTGTCGCATCACGCACGACCGACCATGGGACAACCGGTTGCGGTGGCCGCCAGCGTCACCAGCATGGGGCCGTTGGCCAGGCTCGC
>JAPPPC010000608.1:2594-8321 GCA_028817685.1 Rhodospirillaceae bacterium | reverse complement strand
CGTAGTGCGCCAATATTGCCAGTAGTCGTACGCCGACAGCCGAGCCGCGTTAAGCCAGACAGCGCCCTCCGCCGTCTTTCCCATCTTGGCCCCGCTTGCAGTCGTCAAGAGGGGGCTGGTAAGCCCGAACAGTTCGGTCTGGTCCAACCGACGTCCCAAATCGGCGCCGCTGACGATGTTGCCCCACTGGTCAGAACCGCCCATCTGCAGGCGGCAATTATGGCGCCGCGACAATTCCAGAAAGTCGTAGGACTGCAGCACCATGTAATTGAATTCCAGGAAGGAAAGCGGCTGCTCCCGTTCCAGCCGCAGTTTCACTGAATCGAAACCGAGCATGCGGTTGACCGAGAAGTGGCGTCCGTAGTCGCGTAGGAAATCGATATAGGACAGGCTGTCGAGCCAATCCGCATTGTTGACCAGGAAGGCATCCGTCGGGCCGTCGCCGAAAGTCAGGAATTTTTCGAAGATTCCTTTAATTCCGGCGATGTTGGTCGCGATGTCGGCTTCGCTGAGGAGTTGCCGCTGTGTGTCCTTGCCCGACGGGTCGCCCACCTTTGTCGTGCCGCCGCCCATCAGGACAAGCGGTTGGTGTCCCGTGCGTTGCAGCAGGCGCAAGAGCATGATGGGGACGAGGCTGCCGGCATGCAGCGAATCAGCCGTCGCGTCGAAACCGATATAGGCGGTAATCACCTCCCGGTTCGCCAACGCGTCCAAGGCGTCCAGGTCCGTGCATTGGTGGAGAAAACCCCGCGCCGTGGCGGCTTGCAGGAATTCGGATTTCGCTTCGGTCATGGTCCAGCCGATCTGCCAGTGGCTCTTGCTTGCGTGCTTGCGGGCCGGTCGTTTATCACAAACCGTAGATGCCGACAAACCGGATAACGGGTAGGAGTCAGCGACGATGAGCGCATTGGACGAGCCGGTTCTTGCACTCGGCCTGATGAGCGGTACCTCCATCGATGGCGTCGATGCCGCACTGCTGCGGACCGACGGTCGATCTGTCGTGGAAGCGTGCGGCGCCTTGACGGTACCCTATGACGATGCGGTTCGGTCGGCGTTGCGAGAAGCGATCGATCAAGCCGAAATGATGCCCAACGTCAAATCGGTTGAGCGGGCGATGACATTGGCGCACGCCTCCGCCGTCGCGGCACTGCTGCGCCAACAGGATATGTTGCCGGAAGAGGTGAGCCTGATCGGGTTCCACGGTCAGACATTGCTGCATCGGCCGGAGGCGGGCGTCACCTGGCAGATTGGCGACGGTGCGATGTTGGCCGTCGCGACCGAGATCGATGTCGTATCGGATTTCCGCACCGCCGACATGGAAGCGGGGGGAGAGGGCGCGCCACTGGCTCCGGCGTTTCACGCCGCACTGGCGGCGGATTTGGAAAAGCCGCTCGCGGTGCTCAATATCGGCGGCGTCGCCAACGTAACGTGGATCGGGCCTGATGGGGCCCTGATCGCCTTCGATACCGGACCGGGTAACGCGATGCTGGACGATTGGTGCTTTGCCCATACCGGCGAACGGTATGACGCAGATGGCCATCTGGCAGCGTCCGGCCGCACGGATCCGGAAACGCTGCGGCAGCTGCTCGACAATCCCTATTTCGAGCGCCGGCCTCCAAAATCTCTCGATCGCAATGATTTCTCGAGCCAACCCGTCGAGGGGATGTCTGTGGCGGACGGCGCGGCGACCTTGGCGTCGTTCACCGTCCATGCAATCGCGCGGGCCGCCGACCATTTCCCGCAGCCGGTCGCGCGTTGGCTTGTTACCGGTGGTGGCCGGCACAATGCTGTATTGATGGCTTGGCTGTCAGAGCTTTTGGCAGTGCCTGTCGATCCCGTCGAAACGGTCGGCTGGGAGGGGGACGCTCTCGAAGCGCAGGCCTTCGCCTATCTTGCAGTGCGATCGCGGCGCGGCCTGCCGCTGACATTTCCGACCACGACCCGCGCACCCCGGCCCCTGACCGGCGGCCGGTTCGACCCGGCGCTGCTGAACAGCTAGCGCTAGCTTCCGGCCTTCTCGTCCACCGCCGTGTCGATATAGTCGCCGACATTGTCGACCAGCGTGTCCATGGCGCCATGGAAGAAATGGTTGGTGCCCGGGATGATGCGATGGTCGATCGTCACGCCCTTTTGCTGGCGCAGTTTGTCTATCAGCTTCTCGACCGAGTCCGGCGGTACGATCTCATCTTCGTCTCCCTGAATGATCATGCCCGAGGCAGGGCAGGGGGCCAGAAAGGAGAAGTCGTACATATTGGCCGGCGGCGCGACGGAGATGAATCCGCTGATCTCCGGACGGCGCATCAACAGTTGCATGCCGATCCAGGCACCGAACGAAAACCCGGCGATCCAGCATTGCGGCGCGTCGGCATTGTTGCCTTGCAACCAATCCAGCGCCGACGCCGCGTCCGACATCTCTCCTTCGCCGCGAGAGAACGTTCCCTGCGAGCGCCCGACGCCGCGGAAGTTGAACCGCAAGCACGAGAATCCTCGCTGCGCGAAGGCGTGATAGAGCGAGTAGACCACCTTGTTGTTCATCGTGCCGCCATGTTGCGGATGCGGATGCAAAAACAGCGCGATCGGCGCGTTGGGGGTCTTTGAATGGAAATAGCGGCCTTCGATGCGGCCTTCCGGGCCATTAATGGTCACTTCTGGCATGGGGTCTCCGGTTGGTTGCTGGACGCTCATCCGCCATCCGTAAAGGTCGAATGGCTGGCTATTCGCTGAGAAGCAGCGTTTTTACTTGCCAAGCCTTTGTTCAACAAGGATAAACGGAAGCGAGTAATCTTGACTGTCTGAATCAGGCACTTATATCGTTGAATCGGCGACTGCTTATAACATAAGCACGGTGCGTAATGTTCAATACTATCCGCGAAGAAATTCGAGGGATTAAAGAGCGCGACCCGGCGGCGCGGTCGTCGATTGAAGTCATCCTCTGCTATCCCGGGTTTCACGCGATTACGACCCATCGCCTGGCAAGTTGGCTCTGGCGGCGCGGGTGGCGCGTGCTGGGGCGGTTTACGTCGCATCTTGGGCGGTTCCTGACCGGTATCGAAATCCATCCCGGCGCGAAGATCGGCCAACGCTTTTTCGTGGACCACGGCATGGGCGTGGTGGTCGGCGAGACGGCGGAAATCGGTGACGATGTGACCCTCTATCACGATGTGACGTTGGGCGGTGTCTCGCCTGCCGTTGACAGTGAAAGTCAGCGGGACCAGAAGCGGCATCCGACCCTGCAGGATGGCGTTATCGTCGGGTCGGGGGCCCAGATCCTCGGACCCATCACTGTTGGCCGTGGCGCCCGGGTCGGCGCCAACTCGGTGGTGACAAAAGACGTTCCGGAGAGTGTGACCGTCGTTGGGATCCCCGGCCGCGCCATCGTGCGGCCCGCGTCTGGTGAGTCGGAACCATTCGCGCCTTATGGGACGCCCCTGGGCGATCTGACGGATCCTGTCGCGCGCGCGCTCGATGGGCTTATGGATCAGGTCACGATGCTGAAGGCACGGGTCGATGAACTCGAAGGCCGCGAAACGGAGTTTCCTGCTTCGGGACGGGCGATCGGTTTCGACGAAGACGATACGACGACGATTCCCCATAACGAAAAATAGCGGGATCAGGGGCGATGAGACCGGCAACGCCGGCTCGATGAGTGGAAGGAAGTTACAGTGCGGTTGAGTACCAAGGGGCGCTATGCGGTGATGGCCATGGTCGATCTTGCCATGCACAGCGACGGCAAGCCGATCGCACTCGCCGATATCGCGACGCGGCAGGAAATTTCGCTGTCTTATCTTGAGCAATTGTTCGCGAAGCTGCGCCGCGGCGGTCAGGTGAAAAGCGTCCGCGGTCCCGGCGGTGGCTACACCTTGGCGCGCAGCGCGTCGGAGACACGTATTTCCGACATCATCCTGTCCGTCGACGAACCGATCCGGGCGACCCGCTGCGATCCGGGTTCACCGCAAGTCTGCACCGGTGCCTCCGGTCGTTGTGTGACCCATGACCTGTGGGAGGAATTGAGCAATCAGATCCACCTGTTCCTCAGCTCCGTGACCGTCGCGGATGTTTGTGAGCGACGCGTCTTGGGGACCAGCGGGATTCTTCACCGCAGTCAGTTTGATAGCGCGGACGCGCGATAGCGCCGGAACCGAACGCCAAATCCGGATACGCAAAGAAAGATGAACGCGCCGGTCTACCTCGATCACAACGCATCGTCGCCGATGCGGCAACCGGTTATCGACGCGATGACCGATGTGATGCAACACGCTGGAAACGCGTCGTCGGTGCACGCCTTTGGACGTCGTCATCGCCAGCTCGTCGAGGATGCGCGTGCGGAGGTGGCGGCCCTTGCCGGCGTCGAAGCCAGTCGCGTGATCTTCACCAGCGGCGGTACGGAGGCGAACAACCTGGCGCTCAAGGCGTCCGGCCGAAAGCCGGTATTCGTGTCCGCGATCGAGCATGATTCCGTGCTGCAGGCTAAGGCAGATTCTACTCGCCTGCCGGTCGATGCGAATGGGGTGATCAAGCTCGATGCGCTTGAGGCGACGCTCGCCGCCTCGGGGGGGCAGGTCTCTGTGATGCTTGCGAACAATGAGACCGGCGTGATCCAGCCGATCGACGATGTCGTCGCGATCGCCAACGATGCCGGCGCGATCGTGCACACTGATGCGGTGCAAGCGGCAGGACGGATTGCGGTGGATATCGCAGCCTTAGGGGCAGCAACGGCCAGCCTGTCGGCCCACAAGCTGGGCGGCCCCCAGGGCGTGGGTGCGTTGGTCCTTGGCACCGACATGCAGATCGCCTCGCAAATAAAGGGAGGCGGGCAGGAACGCGGTCGCCGGGCGGGTACGGAGAACACCGCGGGGATTGTCGGTTTCGGGGTTGCGGCTCGCCTGGCGCGCGAAGATTTGGCTCGGATGGAGGGCGTCGCGAAGTTGCGCGACGGGATGGAAGCGGCGCTGGTCCAGGCATTGCCTGACGCGGTTGTTTTTGGAGGCCGGGTGGCGCGGCTGCCAAATACAAGCTGTTTTGCGGTGCCGGGACTGCGTTCGGAGACGCAGATCATGGCGCTTGATTTGGCCGGGCTGGCGGTCAGCGCCGGATCCGCTTGTTCGTCCGGCAAGGTGACGCCAAGCCACGTTTTGCAGGCGATGGAGGTGCCGGAAGCGCTGGCCGCGTGCGCGATCCGCGTCAGTTTAGGACCGGATAACGCAAAAGAGGATGTGGCGCGTCTCGTCACGGCGCTATTGGACTTGAGCGAACGAACAGGCCGGCGTCCGGCGGCGTAGGGGGAAGCGAATGGCAAAGATGGTATTCATCGAGTCCGACGGGACCCGTAAGGAAGTCGATGCACCGGCAGGCGCGACGATCTTGGAAATTGCACATCGCAACAACATTGATATCGAAGGCGCCTGCGAGGGCGTCATGGCTTGCTCCACCTGCCATGTCATCGTCGAGGCGGAATGGCATGGCAAGCTGCCGCCGCCGGAAGAGGACGAAGAAGATATGCTGGATTTGGCAGTTGGTCTGACCCGGACATCACGGCTGGGCTGTCAGATCACGCTGACCGAAGCGCTTGACGGTTTGACCGTCCGATTGCCGCCGGAAACCCATAACATGTTGTTGGGGTGATCATGTCGGAATACGAACTGTTCAACCGTCTCAAGTCGGCCTGCCAGTCCGATTGGGACGCCTATACCAAACACCGGTTCGTCCAGGAATTGGGTGCGGGAACGC
>JAPPPC010000608.1:0-2584 GCA_028817685.1 Rhodospirillaceae bacterium | reverse complement strand
ACCTGCAGCAGGACTACCTGTTCCTGATCCATTTTGCGCGGGCCTACGCGCTGGCCGCGTTCAAGGCCGAGGATTTGGAGGAATTGCGATCGGCGGCAGGTGCCGTCTCCGCGATCGTCGACACGGAAATGGGCCTGCATGTCGCATTTTGCGAACGCTGGGGGATGAGCGAGGCGGAGATGGCGGCACTGCCCGAGGATCCGGCGAACATGGCCTATACGCGGTACGTCTTGGAGCGTGGCCTGTCCGGCGACTCGCTGGATCTGGCGGCGGCGCTGGCGCCCTGTGTCGTTGGCTATGCGGAGATTGGCAGCTGGCTTGCATCGAACGCGTCTGTTGGTGGGGACGACAATCCCTACCAGGAATGGATCGATACCTACGCAGCCGAAGACTATCAGGAGGTTGCTTGGGCACATGCAGCGCAGCTCGACCGTTTGTTGACGCGCCGAGGTGGTCCGGGCCGGATCGAAAGCCTGAGCCGCACCTTCGCCGAAGCGACCCGTTTGGAGGTCGGATTCTGGCAAATGGGCATCGACGCTGCCGGATAGCGCGAAAATTTCGGAAATATTTTGGTTTTGCGGGAAAAAATCGCCGCCCCGGGCTTGAAATCACCTATGAAATGAAACATTTTCCAATCCGCACCAAATAGGTACGGATTGGAGCCGACGTGCTGAAACTCAGCCGCATGATCGATTACGGCGTGGTCGTTCTCTCGCAGATGGCCAATCGCCGCGACAGCTTGACCACCGCGCCCGAGCTCGCCGAAGCGACCGGATTGCCGGCGCCGATGGTCAGCAAGGTCCTGAAATCCTTGGCGCGCAGCGATCTCGTCGTATCGCACCGCGGCGTCCATGGCGGCTATAGCTTATCGCGGGGGCCGGACGAGATCTCCGTCGCCGCCATCGTCGAAGCGTTGGAGGGGCCGGTTGCGCTGACGGCCTGTGTCGAAGCATCCGATGCGCAGTGCCAGGTTGAAAGCCTGTGCCCGATCCGTGGTGGTTGGGAAAAGGTCAATGACGCGATCCGCGGCGCACTCGAAGCGGTATCGCTTTCTGATCTGGTCTGTTCAGGATTCGAGGATCTGCCACCGTTAAATGCGGACACAGCGGCAGAAGTACGAGGGCAGGTTTAGTAATGGCAGTCAGTACGGAAACGCTGGAGCAGGTCAACTCGATTGCCGAGGACGGCTACAAGCACGGCTTCGTCACCGATATCGAGCAGGAGAGTGCGCCGAAGGGGCTGAACGAGGATATCATCCGCTTCATCTCGGCCAAGAAAGAAGAGCCGGAATGGCTTTTGGAATGGCGCCTCAAAGCCTACCGCCATTGGCTGACGATGCCCGAGCCGGAATGGGCGAAGGTCGACTTTCCGCCAATCGATTATCAGGATGCCTATTATTATTCCGCGCCGAAATCCGATGCGGACAAGCCTAAAAGCCTCGACGAGGTGGATCCCAAGCTGCTTGAGACTTATGAGAAGCTTGGTATCCCGCTGCGCGAGCAGGAAGTGCTGGCCGGTGTTGCGGTCGATGCCGTCTTCGACAGCGTTTCGGTCGCGACGACCTACAAGAAGAAGCTGGAGGAAGTCGGCGTCATATTCTGTTCCTTCTCGGAAGCGTTCCAGGAACACCCGGAGCTGGTGCAGAAATATCTCGGTTCCGTCGTTCCGTACGCCGACAACAAGCATGCTTGCCTGAATTGCGCTGTCTTTACGGACGGTTCCTTCGTCTACATTCCGAAGGGCGTGCGCTGCCCGATGGAGCTGTCGACCTATTTCCGTATCAACGCCGAGAATACGGGCCAGTTCGAGCGTACATTGATCATCGCCGATGAAGGGTCCTACGTAAGTTACCTGGAAGGCTGTACGGCGCCCCAGCGCGATGAGCATCAGCTGCACGCCGCGGTCGTTGAACTGGTGGCGCTGGACGATGCCGAGATCAAATATTCGACCGTCCAGAACTGGTATCCGGGCGACGAAGAAGGCCGTGGTGGTATCTACAACTTCGTCACCAAGCGGGGCGCCTGCCGCGGCAAGAATTCGAAGATCGCCTGGACGCAGGTCGAAACCGGATCGGCGATTACGTGGAAATATCCGAGCTGTCTGCTGATCGGGGACAACTCCGTCGGCGAGTTCTATTCCGTTGCGATCACCGCGAACCGGCAGCAGGCCGATACCGGTACGAAGATGATCCATATCGGCAAGAACACCAGCTCGACGATCATCTCGAAAGGCATTTCGGCGGGCCGCGCCGACCAGAGCTATCGCGGCTTGGTCAAGGTCATGGCCAGCGCGGAAGGCGCGCGTAATTTTACGCAGTGCGACAGCCTGCTGATCGGCGATCAGTGCGGCGCGCACACCGTGCCTTATATCGAGACCAGCAACCCGTCAGCGCGCGTGGAGCATGAGGCAACGACGGCGAAGATTAGCGAAGATCAGCTGTTCTACTGCCTGCAGCGGGGCCTGTCGGCGGAAGAGGCGGTCTCGGTGATCGTCAACGGGTTCTGCAAGGAAGTCATGAAGACGCTGCAGATGGAGTTCGCCGTCGAGGCGCAGAAACTCATCGGAAACAGCATTGAAGGAAGCG
>JAPPPC010000691.1 GCA_028817685.1 Rhodospirillaceae bacterium | reverse complement strand
CGAACGCCTCATCGGTGACACGGTCGAGCTGGGCCATGTCGACCAGTCGCGCGACGCGCTCGCCGCGGACAAGACGGTGGGGGAGGAGATCAGCCAGGGTGAGGAGGAAATCCAGCTCGGCGATCGCAAGACCCAGAGCCGCGCCTATGTCGGCTCCTTCAATTTTCGCGGTCCCGACCAGCAGAAGAAGGTCGGCCAGCTTTCCGGCGGCGAACGCAACCGGGTCCATATGGCGAAGATGCTGCGGACCGGCGCCAATGTCCTGCTGTTGGATGAGCCGACCAACGATCTCGATGTCGACACGCTGCGCGCGCTGGAAACGGCGCTGGCGGACTTCGCGGGCTGCGCGGTCATCATCAGCCACGACCGCTGGTTCCTGGACCGGATCTGCACCCACATGCTGGCCTTCGAGGGCGACAGCCAGGTGGTGTGGTTCGAAGGCAATTATCAGGATTACGAAGCTGACCGCCGGGCGCGGCTCGGCGCGGTTGCCGATCAGCCGCACCGCATCAAATACCGGCCACTAACGCGCTAGAGCGGATCGGGGTTTGTTGGAATCGCTTTCAGCGATCCAACAACCGCGTGAATCCGCTCTAAACATGATCTGATCTAAGGCAGATTAGAGCGGTTGACGCTTGGGGACGAGCAGCGCGGCGCTCAGTCCGACCGCGGCGCAGATCGGTAAGGTAACGAGTGCGGCGTCGAAAGCGTCCAAGCTGTAGATTCGCACCCCCGCCTCGAGGGTGCCGTCCCAGTTTAGGTCTAGTAGAATGCCTATCGCCGGTGTCGTGATCTCCCCGGCGCCCACCCTCGCGGTGGTGGTGTATCCGGGTGCGGAGCCGCTGACCGCAGCGGATGCGCGCTCGCGCGCCGCGGCGATGCAGATGACCATGGCGCCGCTCGCCGCGCCGATCGCGAACAACAGGAACTGGCTCGCCGCGAGTGAGAGGTTGGGCACATAGAGCAGGATCAGCCAGCCGAGGAGCGAAAGGCCTGCGGCACAGGCCATTGGAATGCGCCGGCGTCCCAACCGGTCGGAGATCCAGCCGCCGGCCGGCGCCCCGACTGCCCATCCGATCAGCATGAGCGAGTTGGTCGCCGCCGCCTCGAACCGGTCGAGACCGTGCAGCTGCATCTGATGGGTGACACCCCACAAACCGCCATAGGCGAGGAACGGGGCGGCCATCGTTCCGGCATATAAGGCAATCATCCAATTGTGCCAGCCGAGAATGACCTGCCGAAGCCCCGCCGCCATTGTGATGGACGGTTCGGCCGCGGCGCCATGCTCGCCATCCGGACGGTCGCGGACGATCAGCCATGTCACGATCGCCAGCAGGGCGGCGCCACCGGCCGCGCCGAACATGGCGACGCGCCATCCAACCTCGTCGACGAGGGCGGCCAACGGGGCCTGGCCGGCGACGGCCCCCATCATCGCGACGAGCATGGTCATGCCGGAAACGAATGCGAACCGTGTCGGCGGGAACCAGTGGGTCGCCAGCTTCAACGCGCCGACGAATCCGACCGCGCAGCCGATGCCGACCAGAAGCCTACCGGCGTAGGCCAGGTTCAAGCCCTCGGCCGTTGCGAACAGAAAGCTGCCGCAAGCGGCGAGGATTGCCGCGCCCGAGAGCATCCGGCGCGGCCCCCAGCGGTCGAGGGCCAGCCCGATGGGAATCTGCAGCCCGGCATAGGCGTAGAGGTAGATCGCGGACAGGTTGCCCAGTACCGCGGCGCCGACCGCGAAATCGCGCATCAGGTCGGCCACCATGACGCTGGGCGCGACCCGTTGAAAAGAGGCGTAACTAAAAGAAAGCGCGCCGAGGCTCCAGATCAGCCAGGCGCGCGAAGAATGGGTCATGTCGTCAGCCAAACCACCGGACGTTGGCCGATATGCGGGCTAATTGCTCGACTGCTTCGACTTTAGCCCTTCGGTTTTCTTGCGCAGGATCGAAATCAGGGCGTCGACCTTGCCGCCATTGTTGCGAATGACGGTCGTGAATTCCTCACGCTGGGTGACGCTCATGCTGACACCTTCGACACGCACATCGACGATCTTGAAGTTCTTATCCTTGGTATTGACTTGCCAGTCCACCCGGATCGAAGGTCCGCCATCGCCGGGTTTGATCTCGCTCATGACAATCGAGTCACCGCGTTTCTTCGGTTTGGCAACCCGCTTGATGACGAATTGCTGGCCCGAATACTCGGTGAAGCGTGCGGCATAGGTGGCGACGATCAAATCTTCGAACAGCCCGTGATATTCGTCGATGGATTCTTTTTTGACGCCGCGCGCATAGCGGCCCAGGACGAATCGGCCGATCCGCCGTACGTCGAAGCCTTCCCGTAACAAGCTGCGAAAACGGTCCTCGCGTTCCGCCTCGGAGATATCCTTGACCGTCAGGACACGAATCGCGTGATCGCCCAGGTTCTTGACGAACACGCCGGCATCTGACGGCGCGGCCATCGTCGCTGGAACGATGACCAAACACAGTGCAAAAGCGGCGCAAACGGCAAGCGCGTAGGAGCGAATACGCATGTTCCTATTTGATAACTTGGGCACGCGGTCCCGCAAGGGCTGGGTCCTCGTCTAAGGAAATACTCGGCGACGGGATCGTATCGTCGGTATCGCCATTCCTGATCTCATCGGCGCGCACCTGCCGGTACAAGCTGCGGACGGTCGCGTAGAAATCGAGAGACGATTTCTCCAATTCGTCGATCGTCTTGAGGTTGCGTGCGCGCCGGTCGATGCCGCGCAGAAGCAGCCGTGAGACCGGAATCGCATCGCGATCAGTGTTGTCGGCCCAGATATCGATCGGGTCGGCGACCGATTCGACGACCAATCCGATCAGATCGCGGGGATTCGACGGACCAAATATCGGCAGCATCAGGTAGGGACCTTCGCCCATACCCCAAACGCCCAAGGTCTGTCCGAAGTCTTCCGAGCGGTATTTGACGCCCAAATCCCCGGCCGGATCGCCGAATCCGCCAAATCCGATGATCGAGTTCGTGGTAAATCGCGCGATTGTTTGGTGCGCACCGTCGATATCGCCTTGCAACAGGTTGTTGGCCAGAATGAGGGGCGTTCGCAGGTTGTTCAGGAAATTCCTGATTCCATCCTGCAATGTTTGCGGCAGGACCTGTTTGTACACCGATGCGACCGGTTTCAGGATGACCGCGTCGAGTCCCTGGTTGAAGCTGAAGATCGCCCGATTGACGGGTTCGATCGGGTCATTTGTCTCGTAGTACGCCTTGCGTTCCTCAGGGTCGTTCGGGACGCTCGCGCAACCACCAAGCACCAGTGCGGATAGCGCGGCCAATACCAGCGCAATCCTCGCCCCGTGAAGAATTTCTATTGTTTTAGAAATCACGCCACAGCCTCAAACATTACCTCTGCACCGCCGGTAACCCCCTTCGACAGTGCCTCGACAAATCCCCGATAAGCCACCACTAATCAGCGATATTACGGTCCCGGTCACAAGCTTGATCCGGAAAAACGCTCCAGCCAAGCCAAAAGCTTATTTTTTTCGAGTGCTTTTGCACCCGGAACAACCGGTTCACAAGCAGGCTGCCGCAGAACTGGTAGTGTGAAATCAAGTACCATAGGTAGGACGAAAACGCCATATCCCAACGTAAAACGCGGTGTGCTTGACGACGGTACTGTTGCAAAAATGTCGCGGATTTTTCGTGCCTCGAGGGTGGGATCGATTTCCATTGAATATATAACAATATATTTATATGTTTATAAAATTCTGCAAACTCTTGGTTGCGGTAGAATGGTATGAACACGCTTCTACAAGGCATGCGCGCCGTCGCGGAACCGACCCGGTTGCGGGTACTTGCTTTGTGCGCGCATGCGGAACTGACGGTCACCGAACTGACCCAGATCCTGGGGCAGAGTCAGCCGCGTGTTTCGCGCCATCTCAAGCTCCTTGTCGAAGCGGGTCTGCTGGACCGGTTCCGTGAAGGAACGTGGGCGTTCTACCGATTGTCGGAGACGCAGGAATGCGCGACTCTCGGGCGCACGATTGTCGACCTTATCCCCGCGGATGACCTGACGATAACCCGCGACCTGGAACGCCTCGAAGCCGTCCAGTCGGCGCGTGCGAAGCAGGCAGCGGACTATTTCCGGGACAACGCGGAGCAGTGGGACCGGATCCGGTCCCTGCATGTCGACGATACGGAAATCGAGCGGGCGATGCTCAGCTTGCTGAAGCCGGAAAATGTCGGCGATTTGTTGGATATCGGCACCGGCACCGGCCGCATGCTCGTTGTGTATGGGACGCAAGCGACCAGAGCGGTCGGCATCGACCTGTCGCGTGAAATGCTGTCCGTCGCGCGCGTCAATCTGGACCGGGCGGGATTGCGCAATTGTCAGGTTCGGCTCGGCGACATGTATCAACTACCCGTGGCCAGCGAATCGTTCGATTCGGTGACGATTCACCAGGTGCTGCATTACGCGGATTCGCCGGCCGACGTCATTGCCGAGGCGGCGCGTGTCCTGCGGCCCGGCGGCCGTTTGGTCGTCGCCGACTTCATTCCCCATCGCGAAGAGGCGCTGCGCGACGAGCATGCCCATCGCCGATTGGGGTTTTCCGACGAAGAGATCACTCGGTGGCTCAGGCGGGCCCACCTCATTCCCGAGGAGGGCGTGTACCTGCAAGGCGACCCGCTCACGGTGGCGTTGTGGCCTGGCCGCCGCGCCGCGAACGACGAGGACGCCGGGGGCCGCCGTCTGCCGACGCGCGTCCCGGCATTTTAATGGCTGCTTAATCGGCGGCAATCAAGCTTAAAGCGTAGAAAAAGGAATGGACGTGAACAACGCCCCCCTGGTCAGTTTCGAATTCTTTCCGCCGCACGACGATGCCGGCGAGACCCGCCTGTGGCATGTCATGGCGCGGCTCGCGCCGCTGGGCCCGTCCTTCGTCTCGGTTACCTATGGCGCCGGCGGTTCGACGCGCAAGCGCACCGACCGGGTGGTCCGCCGCATCCACGATGAAACCACCGTGCCGGTGGCCGCCCATCTGACCTGTGTCGGCGCGAGCCGTGAAGAGGTCGATGCGATCGCCGACGGCTGGTGGCGGGCCGGCATTCATCACATCGTCGCCTTGCGCGGCGATATGCCGAGCGCCGATGTCCCATACGCGCCGCACCCGGAAGGGTATACCAATGCGGCCGATCTGGTCACCGGGCTGCGCGATCGCGCCGGCTTCGAAATCTCGGTGGCGGCGTATCCCGAATGCCATCCTGATTCGCCGACAGCGGAAGCCGACCTCGACAATCTGAAGCGCAAGGTGGATGCGGGCGCGACGCAAGCGATCACGCAATACTTCTTCGACAACGACGATTTCCTGCGGTTCCGCGACCGGATCGCTGCTGCCGGGATCGATATCCCGGTCATTCCGGGGATCCTGCCGGTGACGAACTTCGCCAAAGTGGTCGAATTCAGCGCCCGATGCGGGGCGACGGTGCCGGACTGGATGGCGAAGCTATTCGAAGGGCTGGACGACGATCCGGACACGCGCAAGCTGGTTGCCGTGTCGGTCGCCGTGGATCAATGCCGGGCGCTGCAGACCGAGGGCGTTCCGGCCTTCCACTTCTATACGCTGAACCGGGCCGAGCTCACCTACGCAATCTGCTGGCGTCTCGGATTGCGCCCGCTCGATGCGGCGGCCTGACCGATGAGCCGGTTTCTCGAAGCGCTGCAAGAGCGCGTCCTGCTTTGCGACGGCGGCATGGGCAGCCGCGTGCAGGCTATGGATCTGGATGTCGACGCGGATTTTCGCGGCGCGGAGAACTGTACCGAAGTCCTGAATTTGTCGCGGCCGGACATCGTGCTGCAGATCCACAAGGACTACCTGTCGGCCGGGTCGGACATGGTGCAGACCAACAGCTTCGGCGGGTCGCCGATCACCCTGGACGAGTTCGAACTGGGCGACCAAGCACATGAAATCAATCGCCTTGCCGGTACGCTGGCCCGCGAAGCGGTCGAGTCGATGGCCGGTGACGGGCGCGAGCGCTTCGTTCTCGGATCGATCGGCCCCGGCACGCGTCTGCCGAGTCTCGGCCATGTCGACTATGACAGTCTGGAAGACGCCTACCATATTCAGGCGGCGGGACTGATCGCCGGCCGGGTCGATGCGCTGCTGATCGAAACCTGCCAGGATACACTGCAGATCAAGGCGGCTGTAAACGGTGCGAAGCGTGCCCGCAAAGAGGCGGGTGAGAGCCTGCCGATTCTGGTCCAGGTCACCATCGAGACGACGGGAACCTTGCTTGTCGGCGCCGATATCGCGGCGGCGGCCACGGTCGTTCAGTCGCTGGATGTCGACATGATCGGTTTGAACTGCGCGACAGGTCCGCAGGAAATGGCCGAACACGTCAAATGGCTTGGCGAGAACTGGCCGAAATCCTTTACCGTGCAGCCGAATGCCGGGTTGCCGGAACTGGTCGACGGCGCTCCCTACTACCCGCTCGGCGCATCGGAGATGGCGGACTGGCTGCGGCGTTTCGTCGATGAGGACGGGGTCGGGCTGGTCGGCGGGTGCTGCGGTACCGACGTACCGCATATCGAAGCCCTGGATGCCATGCTGCGAGACCTCGCGGAGGATGGCTACCGCCCCGCACCCCGCGCCCGGGAGGTCGACTGGGTGCCGTCCATCGCCTCCGCCTACAGCGCCGTCCCCTACCGGCAGGAAAATGCGGTGCTTTCGATCGGCGAGCGCTGCAACGCGAACGGCAGCAAGAAATTCCGCGAGCTGCAGGAAGCGGAAAACTGGGACGCTTGCGTCGAAATGGGCCGCGATCAGGTTCGCGAGGGCAGCCATGCGATCGATGTCTGCACCGCCTTCGTCGGCCGCGATGAGATCGCGGAGATGAACGAGGTGGTTTCCCGCATGCGGGGCTCCGTAAACGTCCCGCTGGTCATCGATTCGACGGAGCTACCCGTGCTCGAATCGGCCATGCGCCTTTATGGCGGCAAACCCCTGATCAACTCGATCAATTTCGAGGATGGCGAGGAGCCGGCGGCAAAGCGATTGCAGCTCGCCAAACAGTTCGGTGCCGGCGTGATCGCTCTGACCATCGATGAAGAGGGCATGGCGAAAACCGCGGAAGACAAGCTGCGCATCGCCAAACGTCTGTACGCGTACGCGGTCGAACAGCACGGGTTGGCGCCGTCCGATCTGTTGTTCGATCCGCTGACTTTCACGATCTGCACCGGCAATGAGGATGATCGACTGCTCGGCGTGCACACGCTCGACGCGATCGAGATGATCGCGAAGGAGTTGCCCGACTGCCAGATTATCCTGGGTCTGTCGAACATCTCGTTCGGCTTGAATGCGGCCGCGCGGCACGTTCTGAACTCCGTCTTTCTCGATCACGCCGTCCGCCGCGGCATGACCGGCGCGATCCTGCATGTCAGCAAGATCATGCCGCTGCATGCGATTCCCGAACGCGAAGTCGAGATTGCGGAAGATCTGATCTTCGACCGCCGCCGAGACGACTACGACCCGTTGACGGAGTTTCTCGCCCTGTTCGAAGGCCGCAAGGCGGCAAAGGACGAGGCGAAAGTCCGGCCGGAAAATGTCGGTGAACGGCTGTCGCAGCGTATCGTCGATGGCGACAAACAGGGCCTCGAAGAGGATCTGGATGAGGCGATGGGCGATGAGCCGCCGCTGGACATCATCAACACGCATTTACTGGATGGCATGAAGGTGGTCGGCGATCTGTTCGGTGCCGGCAAGATGCAGCTACCGTTTGTTCTTAAATCGGCCGAGACGATGAAAGCGGCGGTCGCCCATCTTGAACCGCATATGGAACGAATCGAGGGTCAGCAGAAGGGGACCATCGTGCTCGCCACGGTGAAAGGCGACGTCCACGATATCGGCAAGAATCTGGTCGATATTATTCTGACCAACAACGGCTACAAGGTCGTCAATCTCGGCATCAAGCAGCCGATCGCCAATATCCTGTCGGCGGCGGAAGAACATACCGCGCAGGCGATCGGCCTGTCCGGCCTGCTGGTCAAGTCGACCGTCGTCATGCGGGAGAATTTGAACGAGATGAGCCGGGCCGGACTGAAGATACCGGTGATCCTGGGCGGCGCGGCCCTGACCCGGGCCTATGTCGAGGAAGATTGCGTGCAGGCCTACGCCTGCGGCCGGGTGGCCTATGCCCGCGACGCGTTCGACGGGCTCGGGCTGATGGACAAGGTGGTGAACGATCAGTTCGATTCCCACATCCAAGGGGTTGCGGAGAAACGGTCCAGCCGGCCCGTGAACCGGAAAAAGGCACTCGGCCGGGCGAAGACCTCCGGTCCCGTCGACCCGGCGATTGGCCCCGCGAAGCGGGAAGCGCTGTCGGCGGACAGCACCGTGCCGGAACCCCCCTTCTGGGGTCCGCGGATCATCGCGCGCGTGCCGGTACCGGCGCTGTTGCCCTATCTGAACGAGCGGATGCTCTATCAGTTCCAATGGGGTTACCGCAAAGATGGCCGCAGCCTTGAAGAATATATGGCGTGGTCGAAGGAAGAGTTACGGCCGATCCTAAAACGCATCACCGATGTCGCCATCCAGCAGGATATCCTGATCCCGCAAGCCGCATACGGCTATTGGAAGGCGGCGGGCGAGGGCGACGATCTGGTTCTGTTCGACGAAGACGGTGCGACGGAAGTCGCGCGTTTCGCTTTGCCGCGGCAGGCGGAGGGCGACGGCAAGTGCATCGCCGACTACGTCCTCGATGCCTCTTTGGGGCCGGCGCAGCGTGATGTCGTTGCCCTGCAGGTCGTGACCATGGGGCAGAACGCGTCGGATATCGCGCGCGACTGGTTCGGCGAGGACCGCTATCAGGACTATTTGTACCTGCACGGCCTGGGTGTCGAGATGGCGGAAGCGATGGCCGAATACACGCACAAGCGTATCCGTGCCGAGCTGGGCTATGCGGCGGAAGAGTCGCGCGATCTGGAAAAACTGTTGCAGCAGGAATATCGCGGCAGCCGCTATTCGTTCGGCTATCCCGCCTGCCCGAAGGTGGAGGATCAGTCGATGATCCTGGAGCTGCTGGGGGCCGACCGGATCGGTATCGAACTGTCCGACGAATACCAGCTGCATCCCGAGCAATCGACCAGCGCCATCGTCATCCTGCACCGGGACGCGAAGTACTTTTCCGTTTAACGTTCGCCGGCGCGGCCGGCGGCTTGCCAAACCCCGGTTCCCCCCATTAGGGTCCGCGTCATGACGGAAAATGCCCCCCTCCAATTGCACGAAAGCGTCGTTCTGCCGGAGTGGATCGACTACAACGGACACATGAACGTCGCCTTCTACGTGCTGGCGTTCGACCATGCCACGGATGCGTTCCTCGACCATATCGGGCTGGATCACGGCTATAAGAACAAGGCGAACTGCACCACCTTCGTCGTCGATATGAATGTCTGCTATCTCGGCGAAGTCCTGGAAGGCGATCCGTTGCGCTTTACGACGCAGTTGATCAATTCGGATGAAAAGCGGCTGCACTATTTTCATCGCATGTATCATGCGGAGAAAGGATATCTGGCGGCGACGAACGAACTGATGACCGTCCATATCAGCCTGGACACGCGCCGCGTCGCGCCGATGGGGGAGGATATTCAAGCCCGCGTCGCGGCCATACGGGAAGACCACGCCGCGCTGCCGTTCCCGGAACAGGCCGGAAGGTTAATCGCCATTCGCCCGAAAAGCACCGCAGCTTAACGAAATCGTAGGAAATCCAGGCAATATCTGGTTGAAGCCGATCTTCAGTCTGTTAACCTTTCGGCACCCCTTCGACGCTACGCGGTACGGTTTCGAATATGCAACATGTCGACGGCCCGTCACAGGCTAAGGAATATGCCGACACGGCGCTGGACCTGATGGAACAGCACGAGATTCCAACGACGCCGCGGAATTTCGACATCTGGTATACCTACGCGAGCGGCCGTGACGAAGAGCTGAACGCGTCGATCGATCTTATCCTGTCGAACAACCAGCCCTTTACCCAGGATCAGAATGCGGCACTTGCCGCGCAATTTCTCTCGTCGGGTGACCCCGCTACAGCGGTCCACGACACCAGCCGGAAGATCGAGGAATCGGTCAGCACGGTTCTGGGATTCATGAGCGAAGCCACGGACGGTGCGGCGACCTACGGCGAATCCTTGGAATCGAATCTCGGCGCGATGGCCAATGCCGAGAACTTGGACAGTCTGCGCCGCGCTGTGGAAACGCTGGTCGCGGATACGAAAGGCATGGCGGCGCAGAACTCGTTGCTGCGCGACCGGCTGGCGGATTCCTCCAACGAAATCCAAACGCTGCGAGAGCATCTGGAAAGCGTGCAGCAGGAGGCGATGACCGACGCCTTGACCGGCATCGCGAACCGCAAATCCTTCGATGCGACCTTGCTGCACGAAGCCGAACACGCCCTTGAAAAAGGCAGTCATTTGTCATTGCTGCTGGGCGACATCGATCACTTTAAACGTTTCAACGATACCTATGGCCACCAGGTCGGCGACCAGGTGTTGAAGCTGGTCGGCATGATCCTGAAGCAGTCCGCGACGGGCAGCGCAAAACCGGCGCGCTATGGCGGCGAGGAATTCGCGATCGTCATGCCGCGGGCGGATCTGTCGCAGGCCGTAACGCTGGCCGAAACCGTCCGGACGACCGTCGCATCGAAGCGCATCCGCAAGAAATCGACAGGCGAGGATTTCGGCAACATCACGATGTCGATCGGTGCGGCGCAGTTCAAGCCGGGTGAGCCCATCGCGGATCTGATCCAACGGGCCGACGAATGTCTTTATCATGCCAAGAATGCCGGCCGGAATCAGGTTGCGACAGAACATGAACTACAGGCGGTTGCCTCGGACTAGCCTCGGCGGAGATCCGCTCATCGTGCCATATGGGAATGGTCCAGCGTTAGAACCACTCCCGCGACCCGCATGGCGCCGCCGTGCGCGCTGAGGCGCTGGAACCCCTGCTGCGACGGCTCGGCCGTCTGGTCAAAAACGAACAGGTGATCCTGACTATCCTCGCCGCGCTGATCGGCGTCGGCGGTGGCGGCTGTGCGATCGCGTTCCGCGAGGTCCTCAGCCTGGCGCAGACGGTCGCGCTGGGCTCCGGCGTTGAGAATGTCTATTCGGTCGCGGCCGGACTTCCCTGGTGGCATATCCTGGGCGCGACCGTCGGCGGCGGGCTCGTGGTGGGGCTGCTAGTGCACTTCCTGCTCCCGGGACGCCATCTGCACAGCGTCGCCGAAGTCATCGAGGCATCGACCCTGCGGCAGGGGCGCATCGATCTGCGTACGGGGTTGGTGTCCGCGCTTGCCAGCGCCATCTCGCTGGGCGCCGGTGCCTCGACCGGTCGGGAAGGTCCGGTGGTCCATTTCGGCGCCACCGTGAGCGCCTTCGTCGCCGAGAAACTCAAGCTCGGCCGGTCGCTTGCGCACACCTTGCTGGGCTGCGGCGTGGCCGCCGCCGTCGCCGGCGTGTTCTTCGCGCTCGAGGTGGTGATCGGGCATTACGCGCTGAAGGCCTTCGCGCCGATCGTCATCGCGTCGGTGGCGGGCACGATTGTCAGCCGTATCCATTTCGGCGATTTCCCGGCCTTCGTCCTGCCGCCCAATCAGATCGTTTCCTTTTTCGAGTTTCCCGCCTTCGCACTGCTTGGGTTGGTCAGCGCGGTGATGGCGATCGTCTTCATGCGTGCCGTCGCCTTCACGCAGCATACGGTGCAGCGCACACCGATCCCGGCCTGGGCGCAGCCGGCCTGCGGCGGTCTGCTGGTCGGGTTGATCGCGCTGGTGTTTCCCCATGTGCTGGGTGTCGGGTACGAAGCGACCAACGATGCGCTGCATGAACGCTTCGAACTAACCTTTTTGATCGCCCTGTTGGTCGCCAAGACGGCGGCGACGGTGATCAGTCTCGGCTTCAATTTCGGCTGCGGGGTCTTCTCCCCGTCGCTGTTCCTGGGCGCGATGCTGGGCGCGGCGTTCGGGATCGTCGCCACGCATGTGTTTCCCGACCTGTCCTCAGGCTATGACGCCTACACGATCGTCGGCATGGGGGCCGTGGCGGGCGCCGTGTTGGGCGCGCCCATATCGACCATCCTGATGGTGTTCGAGCTGACCGGCAATTACGAGATCACCATCGCCGTGATGATCGCCACCGTCGTGGCCACGCTGGTGACCCAGCAGGTGTTCGGCCATTCCTTCTTCACATGGCAGCTGGCAGGACGCGGTCTGGACCTCAAGGGGGGCCGGTCGCAGAACCTGCTGCGCGCGATCCGCGTCGCCTCCGTCATGAAGCCGGAATATGACGCGGTCTCTCCGTCCGCCCTGATGATCGAGGTGCGCACCGCGTTGCAGAACTCGCACTATGGCGAAATTTTCGTGGTCGATGACGATGGGCGCCTGCACGGCACGATTACGCTGCACGATTTATATGACTCGGCCTTCGACACCGAACTGGACGCCGTGATCAACGCGGAAGATGTCGCCCGGCACCACCCGCCCGTGCTGACGCCGAACGACACGTTGGACGAAGCGATCTCGGTCATGGACGAGGTCGACGAGGAACACATCGCCGTGGTGCACGACAGGGAAGGCATGAAAGTCGCCGGCTTCGTGCATCAGCTCGACGTCGTCACCACCTACAATCAGGCGGTCCTGGAAGCCCGCGCCGAGGAACAGGGCGGGTAGCGCTAGGGGCGGCTCAGGTTTTCTTGTCGCCGTCCGGGCGCAGCATCTCGAAGGTGCTCTCGACCGCCGTGTAGTCCATGTATCCAAGCCGCGCCAACGGGTGATAGGCCGCCATATCGATCATCCCGTCATCGATGATCGCATCGTCGATATGGATGCCGATAACCTCGCCGATGACCATGTTGTTCTCGATCTTCGGATTGGTGCTGGGCAGGCGCATGCGGGTGATGAAGCGGCACTCCAGGCTGGCCGGCGCTTCCTTGACCCGGGGTGTCTTGACGTGGACGGAGGGCGCCGCGGTCAGTCCCGTCATCTCGAACTCGTCGACCTTCGGATCGACATGGGCGGAGCTTTCGTTCATCGCATCGCGCAGCTCCCAACTGCACAGATTGACGACGAACTCGTTGGTTTGCTCGATATTCCGCAATGTGTCCTTGGCGCCGCCGCCGGGGCGCGGGCCGTTTGGCGCGAAGACGATGGTCGGCGGTTGGTCGGCGACAGCATTGAAGAAGCTGAACGGGGCCAGGTTCGGGACCCCGTCGAGATCCATGCTGCTGACCCAGGCGATCGGGCGCGGCGCGACCAGGGCCTTGAACGGGTTGTGCCGCAGATTGTGTTTTTTGGGGTCGTCGTAAAACATGATCGTTCCTTCTGTTCAGTCCCAGGCCTCGCCGAGGGCGACCAGCGCGTTCAGGGCGCGGGGGAACCCGGTATAGGGCGCGGTTTGCATGATGGCTTCTTTCACCTGTTCGCGCGACAGGCCGGCATTCAACCCTGCTTGGCCGAACTTGGCGACCTGTCCCAAATGGTCGATCGCGGTGAAGGAGGCGACGGCGCAGATGCAGCGTTGCCGGTGGTCCAGATCGGGCCGGTCCCAGATATCGCCGTAGCCGTAGGCGATCGCCGCCGGATACAGGGCGCCCGTCATCGGATGGCCCGGCGCGGCATAGCCGGATTCCGCCCGGTCGCCATGCAGCTTGATCTTGGTTTCCTGCCCAAGCGCCATCAGCGCGTCGGCGTCCAGATCCGGCATCTCGGTGTCGGGGACCTCGACCCCCTTCTCCGCGAACACCTCATTGGCCAAGGCGACGGAATTCAGGATCGTCGGAAACCCGCAATAGAGGCCGCAATGGATGAACACCTCCTGGATGGTGCGCGGCGGAATGCCGATATGCAGCGCCGCCCCGATATAGCGCCGCAACTGCGGCATGCGCTGTTGCGAGGTCATGGCGGAGAGCGCTGCCAGCATGCGGTCCTCCAGCGCCAGGCCGGGCCGGGCCCAGATCGAGCCCCAGACCATCTCCTCGGCCAGGCGGTGCAGGCCGGGGGCGATGTCGACATCGTCTCTGTTCGGGGGGAAGCCCAGCTTCTCCCGCATCGCCGCGCCCTTCCGGCGCAATTCGTCTCGTGATGTCATCGGTTACCCCTCCCGCGTCGTTTTTGCCGCTTCGCTTGCGGAGTGATTTTGCACAATTCAAACGGCGGTGATAGAGGTTATCCAACACGCTTCATCGAGGGAGGAAGGCAGCATGACGAGGCCGCAACCCGGCATCTTCGCCGAAGGGTCGACGGCGCATTACGCGCTCGAATACACGGTCGGCGGGGATGGCGCCGCCTTGGCGGCGGCCCTGCGCCAAGCCCGCGCCGACGCTGGCGGCACCAACATGGTGCTGGCCTTTTCCGGTTCCGCCTGGTCGTCGCTCGGCGGCAGTGCACCCGCGGGCTTGCGCGGTTTCGACAAACTTGGCAGCGCGCCCGGTCCCACCGCACCCGCGACTCAGCGCGACCTGCTCGTCTGGCTGCATGGCGATACGATTTCCGATGTGTATGACGCGGCGCTCGCCGCCGGCCGAGCGATGGCACCGGTCGGTACGCCGGACCTCGATCTGCGCGGTTTCACCTATCACGACAGCCGCGACTTGATCGGCTTCGTCGACGGGACCGCGAACCCGAAGGGCGATGCGCGTATGGAGGCGGCCCTTATCCCGGACGGCAACGGCGGCGCTTTCGCCATGAGCCAGCAATGGGTGCACGACCTCGACTCCTTCAACGCGCTGCCGGTGGCCGAGCAGGAAGGTGTGGTCGGGCGCACCAAGCCGGACTCGATCGAACTGGAAGGCGACGCGATGCCGGCGGACAGCCATGTGTCGCGCACCGATGTGAAGATCGACGGCGTCGCGCAAAAGATCTGGCGGCGCAGTTTCCCCTATGGCGACACCTCTACGAAGGGCCTCTACTTCCTGTCTTTCGCCTGCGACCTGGCGCGCTTCGACGTGCAGCTGCAGCGCATGTACGGGGTCAGCGGCGACGGGCTGAAGGACCGGATCACCGAATTCAGCGCGGCGATTACCGGGTCCTATTGGTACGCGCCGTCGGAAGATGACCTGGCCGCGGCGCTGGGTGGATAGGGAGTATCGGGATGGATCTGCAACTCCAGGGCAAGAAGGCGATCGTCACCGGCGGCACCAAGGGCATCGGCCTTGCCATCGCGGAAACGCTGGCCGGCGAGGGCTGCGACATCGCGGTCTGCGCCCGGGATGCGGCGTTGGTCGAAAAAACGGTGGCGGACCTCTCGGCGAAGGGCGTCCAGGCGCATGGCGCGTCCGCCGACGTGACTGACGGCGACAGTTTCCGGCGCTGGATTGGGCAGGCCGCGGAACAGCTCGGCGGGCTCGATATCCTGGTCGCCAATGTCAGCGCGCTGGCCGGGGCACCGGATGAAGAAGCCTGGCGTGCGGGTCTCGAGACGGATGTGCTCGGCACGGTGCGCGCGGTGGAAGCCGGCCTCCCCTTCCTGGAGAAGAGCGGCTGCGGCTCGATCGTCGCCATCGCCAGCACCGCGGCGCTGGAGAACTTCTTCGGCGTGCGCGCCTATAACGCCATCAAGGCGGCCGTGATCGCCTACATGTCGGCGCTCGCCAGCACGGTGGCCGGGCAAGGCATCCGCGCCAACACCGTGTCGCCTGGCACGATTTATTTCGAGGGCGGCGTCTGGGACCAGCGCCGTCAGGAAATGCCGGAAGTCTATGAGGCGGCGCTGGCCAAAAACCCGACCGGCCATATGGGCACGCCGCAGGACGTGGCAAACGCCGTCGCCTTCCTGGCGAGCCCCGCCGCGCAATTCGTCACGGGTGCTAACCTGGTGGTCGATGGCGCCCTGACCCAGCGCGTGCAGTTTTAGGACCTTTAAAGGCCAACTAATGCGCCAAGTACTTCGCTGTTTCGTTTCCCACCCCATCCCTCACCCCTCAAGCGGGAGGGCGCACCAAATTCGACACACAAAAAAAAGTCCCTCCCCCTTGATGAGTGAGGGTGCGGGAGGGGGTGGAAACGCAGACCTATGGGCTGGCAGTAAAGCGATTCAATTTCGCGGGAAGATCGGACCATGACGCTGACCGTCAAAAAGCTCCACCCGTCGCTCGGCGCGGAGGTGTCCGGGGTCAATCTGCATGCGCCGGTAGATGAGGAGACGAAGGCGGCGCTTAGTGCTGCGCTGGCGGAACATCTCGTCCTGGTGCTGCGCGACCAGTCCTTCACGCCGGCGGAATATCTCGCTGTCGCCGACGCGTTCGGCACCCTGATGCGGCAGCACTACTCGCAGCACAACATGGCGGACTATCCCGATATCGGCATCATCCTGCACCGTGACGGGCAGAAGCCGGCTTCGATGTGGCACACCGACCACACCAACCGCGAGCGGCCGCCCAAGGCGACGATACTGTATGGCCTGACCGTGCCGCGCGAGGGTGGCGAGACCAGCATTGCCAATATGCGTGCCGCCTATGCCGGCCTGCCGGCGGAAGAGCGGCGGCATCTGGAGACGCTCACGACGCTGAACAGTATCGACGCGCATCGCACCGACGTGCTGCCGGAAGACCGCGAGAAATACGGCGCGCCCGTCGCGCACCCGCTGGTCCGCACCCATCCGGAGCACGGCTCGAAGGCAATCTATTTCCACATTACGAAGGCGTTCGAGATCGAGGGCATGAGTGGCGCGGCGAGCCAGGCGCTGATGCAGGACCTCCTCGACCGGACCATCACGCCCGAGAACATCTACACCCATCGCTGGCGCAAGGGCGACCTGATGATCATGGACAACCGCGCCACCATGCACCGGGCCCATGGCGACTACGACCGCAGTCAGGACCGCGAGCTGTGGCGGCTGATCGTCCAGGGTGACCGGCCCTATCTGCAGGGGACTCCATGACCGAGATTCTTGACGCCTGCCTGACCGACGCGGAATTTCCGGAGCTGCCGAATTTTCAGCGCGGCAAGGTGCGTGACTCATACGATCTGCCGGATGGCCGCCGCGTCATGGTCGCGACCGACCGGCAAAGCGCGTTCGACTATGTGCTGGCGGCGGTGCCTTTTAAGGGGCAGGTGTTGAATCAGACGGCGCGCTTCTGGTTCGAGCGGACCGAGGACATTTGTCCTAATCATGTCATCGGCTATCCCGACCCGAACGTCATCACCGGCAAGCGCCTGACGATGCTGCCGGTCGAGATGGTGGTGCGCGCCTACATGACCGGCTCGACCAGCACCAGCATCTGGCCGATGTATGAGCGCGGCGAGCGGGTGATGTATGGACACCGGTTTCCGGACGGGCTGGTGAAGAACCAGAAACTGCCGCAGACGATCATCACGCCGACCACCAAGGGCGATCAGGGTGACCATGATGAACCGACCACGGCGGAGGATCTGGTTGCCAGCGGCGCGGTCAGCCAGGCGCAATGGGACCGGCTGGCCGAGGCGAGCCTCGCCCTGTTCGCGCGCGGCCAGGCGATCGCCGCCGAGAATGGGTTGATCCTAGTCGACACCAAATACGAGTTCGGCACCGACGAAGCGGGGACAATCACACTCGCCGACGAGGTGCACACGCCGGACTCCAGCCGCTATTGGCTCGCTGACAGCTACGAGGCGCGGCTGGCGGCGGGCCAGGAGCCGGACAGCCTGGACAAGGAGTTCCTGCGCCTGTGGATCGCCGAACGCTGCGACCCGTACAAGGACCCGATCCCTAACATCCCGGCGGACACGCTCCGCGACTTCAGCGGCAAATATATGCGTCTGTACGAGCAGGTGACCGGCCAGCCTTTCGAGAATCCGCCCCTCGACCAGCCGGTACGCGACCGGGTGCGGGCGAATCTGGCGGCGGCGTTTCCGGACTACTTTTCCTAGCTCACGGCTCCTGTCATCCCGCACTTGATGCGGGATCCAGTATGCGCCGGCGCTCGTCCAAAGTCTGGACCCCGGATCAAGTCCGGGGTGACATAAAGGGGCGTATCGGCGGTACTGGCAGTGTGTCTGGACAGTTAATAAACTCTTTAAATGCAATAGTATAACGGATTCAAACCGTGCTATTCGGCAGGTATGAGTGGCTGCTGTCATACCCATGATGCGCCGACGACCGCCCGGCTGCGGCGTATCCTGATTTTCGTGCTCATTCTCAATGCGGTGATGTTCGGCGTCGAGATGGTCGCCGGGCTTGCCGCGAAATCCGTGTCCTTGCAGGCCGACGCGCTGGACTTTCTCGGCGACGCCGCGACCTATGGCATCACGCTGTGCGTATTGGCCATGTCATTGCGCTGGCGGGCCGGTTCGGCCCTGATCAAGGGCGTGTCCATGGGGCTGTTCGGCATCTTCGTGCTGGCCATGGCGGTCTGGCAGGCGGTCACGGGCACCTTGCCAGGCTATCAGACCATGGGCGTGGTCGGCTTCGCTGCCCTGTCGGTGAACCTCCTCTGCGCGCTGCTGCTGATCCGTTTCCGCGAGGGCGACAGCAACATGCGCTCGGTCTGGCTGTGCAGCCGCAATGACGCGATCAGCAACGTCGCCGTCATGATCGCTGCGGCCGGCGTCTTCGCGAGCGAGACCGGCTGGCCCGATATCGCCGTCGCCGCCGTGATGGCGAGCCTGGCGCTCTCGTCCTCCTGGCAGGTCATCCGCCACGCGCTGGCGGAACTGCGGGACGGCAAACCGGTCCCCGCGACCCCAACCGCGTGAGGCAGGCCGAGGCAGCGGCGTCGAGGATGGCGTCGGTATCGATCCCGACCGCACGGTAGAGATCCTCGATATCGCCGGACTGGCCGAAGCGGTCGACACCAAGCGCCGTCACCTTCTGCGTCCCCACCGCGCCGAGCCAGCTCAATGCCGTCGGGTGGCCGTCCATTACGGTGATCAGCACCGCGTCCGGCGCCAACTGGCCGAGCATGGTTTCGATTTGCGCGCGCGCGGCGCGGTCACCCGACCGGCGGCGGCGCTTCGCGTCGAGCCAGTCGGCATGCAGCCGGTCCGGTGAGGTCACCGCCAGCAGGCCGGCGCCCGGGATGTCGTCGAGCAGCGCCGCATGCGCCGCCACGGCTTCCGGCGCCACGGGACCGGCATAGACGATGGCGAGCTCCGCGTCCGCGGCGGGTGGGGCCAGCCAGTAGGCGCCGGTCGTGATCGCCGTGCAGTCTTGTGCTGACAAGGTCCGTTCAGGCTGCGCGATGGTGCGGGTCGACAGGCGCAGATAGACCGAACCGCCGTCATCCGCCTGCATATGCTCGAAGCCCCAGCGCATGATCGCCGCCAGCTCGTCCGCATAGGCCGGCTCGAAATAGGCGAGACCCGGCATCGACATGCCGACCAGCGGCGTGTTGACCGACTGGTGCGCGCCGCCCTCCGGCGCCAGGGTCACGCCGGCCGGGGTGCCGGCCACCATGAAGCGGGAGTCCTGATAGCAGGCGTAGTTCAGCGCATCGAGCCCGCGATTGACGAACGGGTCGTACAGCGTGCCGACCGGCAGCAGACGCGCGCCGAACAGCGGCTCCGACAGGCCCAGCGCCGCCAGCATCAGGAACAAATTGTTCTCCGCGATGCCCAGTTCGAAATGCTGGCCCGATTGCGAGCGCACCCATTTCTGGATCGAGGCGACGTTCTCCTCGCGGAACACGTCGGGCCGTTCGTGCCGGTTGAACAGGCCACGCTGGTTCACCCAGGCGCCGAGATTGGTGGACACCGTCACGTCCGGCGAGGTGGTGGCGATGGCACCCGCCAGCGCGCTGTCGCCGCGGCCCAGCTCATGCAGGATTTGCCCGAAGGCGGCCTGGGTCGAGGCTTTCTCCGCCGCCGGCAGGGTCAGGTCGGGGACCGGTACGCCCGGCGCGCTGTGGCGGCGCAGTTTCTCCTGCGCGAAGGGCACGTTGTCGAGGAAGATTTGCAGACGCTCGCGGTCGATCTCCAGCCCGGCGAAGCGGTCCCATTCCGCGCCTTCCGCGATCCCCAGCGACCGGCGGAACCCGTCCATCTGTTCCGGGTTCATCATGCCTGCATGGTTGTCCTTGTGCCCGGCCAGCGGCGTGCCATGCCCCTTGATCGTGTAGGCGACGAAACAGCAGGGGGTGTCGCCCTGCTGCGCTTCGGCGTCGTGCATCGCCTCCAGGATGGAGGTCATGTCGTGCCCGGCCAGATTGGTCATCAGCGCGTGCAGCGAGTCGTCGTCATGGCTGTCCAGGAAGGTCTTCAGACCGGCTGTGCCCGACAGATCCGATGTCAGCCGCTCGCGCCAGGAATCGGCGCCCTTGAAGGTCAGCGCCGAGTAGAGATCGTTCGGGCATTCGTCGATCCAGTCGAGCACCGCCTCGCCCGCCGGGCCGTGCCGCGCCGCTTCCAGCTTCTTGCCGTATTTCAGGGTGACCACGTTCCAATCGACCGTGCCGAAGAAGCTTTGGATCTTCTGGAACAGCATGTGGTTGATCACGCCGTCGAGGCTTTGCCGGTTGTAGTCGATGATCCACCACAGATTGCCGACATCGTATTTCCAGCCCTCGAGCAGGGCCTCGAAAACATTGCCTTCGTCGAGTTCAGCGTCGCCCATCAGGGCCACCATGCGGCCGGGCTTCACACCGTCGCCGAGATGCCCGTTCAGCCGGGCATAATCCTGCACCAGCGCGGCGAACAGGGTCTCCGCGACGCCGAGTCCGACGGAACCGGTGGAGAAATCCACATCGTCGCCATCCTTGGTACGCGACGGGTAGGACTGCGCGCCGCCCAGCATTCGGAAATCCTGCAGCATGCGCAGGTCCTGCCGGCCGAGCAGATGCATCAGCGCGTGATAGACCGGGCTGGCATGGGGCTTGACCGCAATGCGGTCCTCCGGCCGCAGCACGTCCATGTAGAGCGCGGTCAGCAAGGTCGAGGACGAGGCGCACGAGGCCTGGTGCCCGCCCACCTTCAGCCCGTCCCGACTCGGTCGGACATGGTTCGCGTTGTGCACCATCCAGGAGGCCAGCCACAGCGCCTTCTTCTCGATTGCATCGAGGCAGGCGAGATGCTCCGGCGTGATGGCGGCCGATTGATCGGAGTCCACCAGGCGGAGGCTGGTCTTTGCGGAGTGCGGCATGTCGGGAACCCTCAAGGATCGGTGATTGCGGCAATTATATCCTCGATCCGCCCGACGATCTTACCTATGTTTGCGAGGAAACCGGTGATTTGCGCAATATTTCACCAAAATCAATTAATTCGTGGGAAGGGTATGCCTCAAAAATCGTTGGATGAGATAGATCGGCGCATCCTGGCCGTTCTGCAGGACAACGCCCGGGTGGCGAATGTCGACCTCGCCCGCCAGGTCGGCGTGTCGGCGTCGCCCTGCTGGCGGCGGGTGCGGGAGCTGGAGGAAACGGGGGTCATATCCGGCTATGTGACCCTGGTCGACCCGGCGGCGCTGGGCCTCCAGGTCAGTATCTTCGTCCAGGTTACCCTGGAGAAGCAGATCGAGACGGCGTTGGAGCAGTTCGAACGCGCGGTCCAGGCGCGCCCGGAGGTGATGGAATGCTATCTGATGACCGGCGATGCGGACTATCATCTGCGGGTGGTCGTCGATGACCTGTCGGCCTATGAACGCTTCCTGATGGACCATCTGACGCGGGTGCCTGGCATCGCCAACATCCGCTCCAGTTTCGCGCTGAAACAGGTCAAATACACCACCGCCCTGCCGCTCAAATCCTCGTCCGCGCCCGGCTAAATCCGGCGCGAGTCCAGAAAACCGTTGTTTTAACGGGGCGGATGACCCATTTTCTGCCCACCAATCGTGTCAACAGAAAAGGATGATCCGTGGCAAAAGAAGAACTTATGGAATTCGATGGCGTCGTAACGGAGGTGCTGCCCAACGCAATGTTCCGCGTAAAACTCGAAAACGATCACGAAGTCCTGGCCCATACCGCCGGGAAAATGCGCCGTTTCCGCATCCGCGTCCTCGCCGGCGACAAGGTCACCGTCGAGATGACCCCCTACGACCTCTCGAAAGGTCGCATTACTTATCGCTTCAAATAGCCGCGGGCGCTCCGCTTCAAACAGCCGCAGGCGCTCCGCTTTAAAGAACCGACGACGCGCCGCTTTCGACAATAGCTGCGCCGTCTGCGCCGTGCCCTAGAGGGTGCGGCTGCGTGCCGAACCACGTCTGCGCGCCAGGCCCAGACCGATGAACCCGGCAAGCAACAATCCCAATGTTCCCGGCTCGGCGATTTGTGCCGTGCCGTCCGGCACGTCGAATAGATGGGCCTGCCCGGCACCGCCTGCATTCGTATCGTCCTGAAACGCGCCGACCAGCAGCTGTCCCTGATCCGCCAGCACCGCGAACCCGAAATGGTCGAATACGGTCGGGGTGGGGTCGTCTATGGTCTCTAGCAGCGCGCCGGTGGTGGCACTGAACAGATGAACCTGGCCCTGATCCGCGCCGTTGGTGTCGTCCAGATGGGCGCCGATTACGATCAGGGCCCCATCGATTGATACCGATGTGCCGAACAGGTCCTGGGTGGTTGGGGTTGGGTCGTCGAAGGTGCGCAGCAGCGCACCGGTTGACGCGCTGAACAGATGCGCCTGTCCGATATTGAGACCTTCAGTGTCGTCGAAAGGGGCGCCGATCAGAACGTTGTCACCGGAGATCGCGAGCGATGTTCCGAATTCATCGTCAGTGGTGGGTGTCGGGTCGTCGAAAGTCTGAAGGAGCGCACCGGTAGAAGCGCTGAACAGGTGCGCTTGTCCGGCCTCCGGTGCATTGGTGTCATCTCCGGCTGCACCGATGAGTACATTGTCGCCGGAGATGAGTACGGAGGTACCGAAGAAGTCGCTGCCGCTGGGCGTCGGGTCATCAAAGGTTCGCAAGAGGGCGCCGGTAGAAGCGCTGAACAGGTGTACTTGACCGGTGCCGCCAAAAGCACCGATCAACACATTGTCACCTTCGACGGAAACCGCATTTCCGAAATTGGCGGCGGCCGACGGGGTCGGATCGTTGAAAGTACGCAGCAAGGCGCCGGTCGATGCGCTGTACAGATGGGCCTGTCCGGCATTGAATCCGTTGGTGTCGTCACGCCGGGCGCCGACGACGACATTGTCTCCGGAAATCGCGACGGTTTCGCCGAACCGGTCGTCGCCTGTCGGGGTTGGGTCGTTGAAGGCCTGGAGAAAGGTTCCGGTCACGGTGTCGAACAGAAGCGCCTGTCCGACATTCGGGCCGCTCGTATCGTCGAACCGGGCGCCAATCAGAACCCGGTTGCCGTCCCGGGCAATGGAGAACCCGAAATGGTCGCCATTCGCCGGAACCGGATCGTTATAGGTCTGAACCAGCGAGGAGGGGACGGCCTGTGCCGACCCTATCGCTATCGTTAGGGCCAGGCTTGCCGCGACGCCGAATGTAACCTGTCTCGTAGCACCCATGATGTGATGTCCCCTGTCGGAATTCTTTACAAGGAAGGCTGCGAAACAGCTCCCTTAAGGAGAAAAAGAAAAAAGTATGCCATTTCAGGGAGAATTTATAAATGGTTGAATTATTTGCATATATAAACTTAAGGTGTCTGTTGCGCCGGCGGGCGATCGTCAGAGAACCAGAAACTGTCGGAATTCTTTACGGTGGCTCAGGCAGCGGGGTTCCACGGCGTGTCGCGACGAACAGCCGCACAGCGCGCCTGGCGGCCATCACGCATTTATCCGCTTTTCGCTAATTCCCGGCCGTGTCACCCTGCCGCCGGGACGGACCGGTCCGCTTCGACGAATCCCAACGCCGCTTCGATGACGCCGGCGTCCGCGCCCGTCCGGTAGGCGTTCTCGCTCAGATAGCGTCGCCATTGGCGCGCCCCGCGCTGGCCGTTGAACAGGCCGAGGATATGGCGGGTCATGGCGTGTAAGGGGACGCCTTCGGAAAGACGTGCCGATACGTAGGGCAGGTAGTTCAGAACCGCTTCGTGCCGGGTTGCGACCGTACCGGCCTCGTCAAAAAAGCACTCATCGACACCGGACAGTATCCACGGGTCGCGGTAGGCGGCCCGCCCGATCATCACGCCATCGACTTCCGCCAGATGGGCCGCAGCAGCGTCGAGCGACAGCACGCCGCCGTTCAACACGACGGTCAGGCCGGGGAAGTCCCGCTTCAGCCGATAGACATAGTCATAATGCAGCGGTGGGATCTCCCGGTTCTGCTTCGGGCTGAGTCCGCTCAGCACCGCCTTGCGGGCGTGCACGATGAAGGTGTCGCAGCCGCTCTCCGCCACGCAGGCGACGAAGCCCGAAAGATCTTCGTAGGAATCCCGGTCGTCGATGCCGATGCGCGATTTCACCGTGACCGGTTTCGCCGTCGCAGCGCGCATGGCGGCGACGCAGTCGCGCACCAGCGCCGGTTCCGCCATCAGGCAGGCGCCGAACCGCGCGGCCTGAACCCGGTCGCTGGGGCAACCGATATTGAGGTTGATCTCGTCATAGCCCCATTCGTCCGCCATCGCCGCGCACTCGGCCAGGGCGGCAGGGTCGCAGCCGCCGAGTTGCACCGCAACGGGATGCTCGTCCGCATCGAAGCGCAAATGCCGCGCCGCGTCGCCGTGCAGCAAGGCGCCCGTCGTGATCATCTCCGTATAGAGCAGGGTCCGCCGGCTCAACAGGCGCAGGAAATAGCGCTCATGCCGGTCCGTCCATTCCATCATGGGCGCGACGGAGAGGGTACGGTCGAGCGATCCTCGCGGGTTTTGCTGCGCTGTGTTCATCGCGCCTTTATGCGCGGTGGACCGGAACTATTCCAGACCTAACCGTTTTACTCAGTTGAATCCCGCGAATACTCCCGATATGTTGTGGTTAATTACGTAAATTTTACCATATCTTGGAAGATTCTGAGATGTGCCGTTCACCGAAGCGGGGTTCCCATGAGACGACTCGTCGTACGGTCCATCATCATCGGCGCGGCGGTCGCGCTGTCCGGCTGCGTTACCGACAGCACGGTCGATCTGATCGCCGCGGATCCGGAGTTCACGCCGAAGGCGCAAATCGGCGCCGCACCGATGCCGACCTTTCAGGTGGGCGACATCTTTCGCTACAAGGTCGGCGATACCCTGGTCGCGGAGAGCGTCGAGCGGATCGATAGCGACGGGGTCTGGTGGCGTGACAATCTGGGTCGGCGCTGGGTCGGCAGTGACGGGGCCCTGGTTCCGTCCCGCGCGATCGCGCGGTCCGACGGCAAGGCACAGATTGTCGATGCGAAAGTCCAGTCCACCGGGGATATGTTTCCGATCACCGTCGGCAAAACGGTCGCGTTCCGGACGAGCAGCCCGAATTGGCTGAATGGCACGACGACACAGGACCGGTCCTGCACGGTTGAGGAATTCGGGACCTTGAAGATCGTTGCCGGTCATTTCGACACGTTCCGGGTGAAGTGCCTGTATGACGGCCATGTCCGGTACAATTACTACGCCCCCATGATCGGACGGGTCGTGTTGCAGACGACGGACACCGTCCTCGACTCCGTGCAGCGCGAGTTGCTGGCGTTCGAGCGTGGGACGGGCGAACCGATCCGCACCGCGTCGGGACCTGCGGCAGACAAGATGCAGATGGCACCCGCCGCCAGGGCCAAACCCGCCCGGCTCACGACCGGCGCCGCGCCGCGCTTTGGCATCCAGCTCGCGGCCTATCGCTCGCAAAACCGGGTGAAGAAGGCCTGGTCCTGGATCAAACGCCGCGGCGGACCGCTGCTGGCCGATCTCAAACCGCATTATAAGCGCGCTGAAAATGCGGGCGGTCCGTTGTACCGTCTGATCGTCGGCGACTTCGGCACCAAGGCTGAGGCACGGCGGCACTGCCAGGCGCTGAAACGCAACGGCGTCGATTGCTGGCCGCGGCCGCATGTCGGCGCGCCCGGCCCGGTTGCCGCGGCGACACCCGCCGATGGGTTCCGGCTCGTCAGCCGGTAACCGCACGCTGCACCGGACATAGGGCGATGGCCCTGCCGGCCCGGCCTATCGGGGCGGGTGCCGACCGGGTAATGTTCTCCTGTTCTTAACAGGGAGAACGCCGGTATGAGTTTTCCGGACGCCAATGACTTTCTGCGCCAGACCGGACCTTTGGTTCCCGGTGCGCTGGCGGCATGCGGCGGGCTGCAGGCGCCGCCATCCGGATTCGAGCGGGTTTGGGCCGCGTTCGAACCGATGGACGCGATGCAGAAGCGTGGCCAGATTTACCGGTCCCATAGCGACGAAGCCTGGCAACTTCTCTGCGACGAAGGCACCAACCTCGGCGGGACCGACTG
This sequence comes from Rhodospirillaceae bacterium, assembly GCA_028817685.1. Classification (GTDB taxonomy): domain Bacteria; phylum Pseudomonadota; class Alphaproteobacteria; order UBA8366. The sequence continues at coordinate 1,155 of JAPPPC010000691.1, read as the reverse complement.
GGCGCCGCCGCCGCTGGCCTATTTCGCCGCGGGGCTCGCCAGCTCGGTCACTGGCTCGATCGCCGAACGCCTTGCTGAGCAGGGCATCGCCGCCGAGTCGGTATCCGTCGCGCTGGACAACAACTACAGCCTCCGGGGATCGATCCTGCGCGGCACGATGGAAGGCAAGGGCCACGACGCGGATGTCGAGGCGGCAATCGCCGACGACCGGCTGACCGCGAAGGACAGGTCGAGCCTGGTGCTGCAGGCGGTCTCCGGCGGCCTGGCCGGCTATCTGATGAAAAGCGTTTTCACCAGCGAGTTCGCATTGATCGCCAATGGCGCGCCGGTGTCGCTCGATCTGCCCGAATGCCACTTGGAGGTCGATTCCCAGGCCCTGCCGATAGCGGCGCTGGGCACAGCCGGAGAGGCCTATGTCCGGAAGGCGTTCCTGCGGCCCGCGGATATGCCGTTCGAAGCCGGTACCGGCACAGGTGCCGATGCGGTGCAGGACCGGCCGATCAAGGTATCGGCGGCGGCGCAATCCCGTGCCGACGGTGTAACCGCGATGCAGGCCGGCATCGCGCGGCCGGGCGCCAGTGTCTACGACATCCTCGGCACTTCGGATGCGGGCGCGCCGGGAGGGCCGTCCAGCGCCTGTCTGATCGCCGCGGGGATTGGCTTCTGTTTCATGACGCAGCTCGGCCGCTATGCCGAGGCGGTCAAGCGGCCCGTCCATGACTACCGCATGATCCAGGCCATCGACATCCCGTTGCCCGGCGCCGACGGCAGCCAGACCCCGGTCATCGGCACGAAACTGTTCCTCAATCAGGACGAGCCGGATGCGGCGTTCGCCCGCGATCTGGCGCATTCGGCCAAGCGCACCTGCTTTTTGCATTCGACGTTGCAGACGAGCCTGCGCAGCCGGATAAGCGTTCGGTAGAGCCGCCGCGGAAAGTACGGTGATGAAACTCAACGATCTCGAACAATCGATGCTGGACGGGGCGCACGGCCGGGCGGCGCAGTGGGCGATCGACTATCAGCGCAGCGTCGGTACGTTTTTCGACGCCCGGGATTTCGTGCCGGTGCGGGTGATCCATATGAGCACCGACCGAGAAACGATGGGCGATGCCGGTGTCGCGTTTCTGGAAGAGCTGGCGGCGTTGCCGCTTGAAG
>JAPPPC010000453.1 GCA_028817685.1 Rhodospirillaceae bacterium | reverse complement strand
TGGCTCTGCGAAACCGCCCTGCGCTCGCCCTGGGGCCGTATGATGCGGGCGATCAGCGACAACCCCGTGGCGGCCGAAGCCATGGGCAAGGATGTGACCCGCCGCCATCTGCAGGTCTTCATTCTGGGCTCCGCGGTGATCGGGATGGCGGGCGCGATGCTGACGACGCTCGACGGTCAGTTCACGCCGGCCTCCTACCAGCCGCTGCGCTTCACCTTCGTGATCTGGGTGATGGTGATCGTTGGCGGCTCCGGCAACAATTGGGGCGCCGTGCTCGGCGGGTTCCTGATCTGGTTTTTCTGGGTCGAGGCGGAGCCAATCGGTCTGTGGATCATGGATGTCGCGACATCCGGCATGGCGCCCGACAATCCCGTCCGCATCCACCTGCTGGAAAGCGCTGCGCATATGCGGCTGATGACGATGGGGCTAATCCTGCTGCTCGTGCTGCGTTTCACGCCGCGCGGCCTGATACCGGAGGAGAAGCGCTGACCGTCAGGCGCCGTCGATGAATTCTTCGCGCCGGTATCCCTGGATATAGAGCAGCGCCGTCAAATCGCCGTGGTCGATCCGCGCCCGGGCGCGCTCGGCGACGATGGGTTTGGCGCGGAAGGCGACGCCCATGCCGGCGGTCTCCAGCATCGCCAGGTCATTCGCGCCGTCGCCGACGGTGATCGCGTCGGCGGCCAGGATGCCGCGTTCGGCGGACAGCCGGAGCAACGCCTCGCGTTTGGCGTCGCGGCCGAGGATCGGCTCGCCGACGCCGCCGGACAGCGCCCCGTCTTCGATTGCCAGCCGGTTCGCCTGATCGTAGTCAAAGCCCAGGCGCCGCCGAACCCAGCCGGTATAAAACTCGAATCCACCGGAAACGAGCGCGCTATAGGCGCCGCTACCGCGCATCGTGGCGACCAGTGTCGCGGCGCCCGATGTGATCCGGATTGTCCCAAGCGAGTCTTCCAGGGCGCCTTCGCCAAGGCCTTTCAGCATGGCCACGCGTTCCTTGATGGCGCCTTCGAAATCAAGCTCGCCAGCCATTGCCCTGGCCGTGATGTCGGCGATGGCCTCGCCGATACCGCACACCGTCGCCAACTCATCCAGCATCTCGTTCTCGATGATGGTCGATTCCATGTCGGCGACCAGAAGTTGCTTTCGCCGGCCCTGAGTCGGTTGCGCGACGATGTCGACCGGCCGATCGGAAAGCGCTGCTCGCGCGGGTCCCACGACATCGCGTGGGCCGTCGAACGGCAGATCGCAGGCGATGCCCGGCGCCAGCCAGTCTGCCGCGCCAACGGTGCCGCCGGCTTCCCGGACCGCTGCGGTGGCAGTGGTCACGTCTTCCGCTGTCAGCGCGGCATCGGCCGGATCGCCGATCAGTGTAAGAACATTGTTCATCATCGCGCAGTCTGTATCTTCGGCACCCATGGAAGGCAAGCCGGAACAACCCGTATTGATCGTCGCCGGACCGACCGCGAGCGGCAAATCCGCGCTTGCGCTCGCGGTCGCGGAAGAATTCGGCGGCGTCGTTATCAATGCCGACAGCATGCAGGTCTATGCGGATTTGCGTGTGCTGACCGCCCGGCCAAGCCCGGCGGATGAGGCGCGCGTGCCGCACCGGCTCTATGGGGTGTTGCCGGTGACCGATATTTGCTCTGCCGCGCGGTGGCGCGAGTTGGCCATCGACGCGATCGGGGAAACGCACGCTGCCGGTCAGTTGCCGATCCTTTGCGGCGGGACGGGGCTCTATCTCCGCGCACTGATGCAAGGCCTGTCGCCGATCCCGGAGATCCCGGAAGCGGTGCGGCAGGACGTTCGCGACCGCTTGATGCGAGAGGGCGCGGCGGCGCAGTACGACCGGTTGCGGGAAAGCGACCCGGACACCGCGGCCCGATTGCAGCCGGGGGACAGGCAACGGGTCGCCCGGGCGCTGGAGGTTCTGGCCGCAACAGGGCGGCCGCTGTCCGATTGGCAGAAGGTGCCGCCGGAAGGGCCGCCGCCGGGCCTCCGGTTCAAGACCATCATCCTCGAACCGCCGCGCGATCTTTTATACGCCGCGTGCGATGACCGGCTTTTGGCGATGGTGCGCGCCGGTGCCCTGGAAGAGGTGGAAACGCTTCGGCAAGAAGGTTTCGATCCGTCGCTTCCGGCGATGCGGGCGCTCGGCGTACCCGCCTTTCTGCGCCATCAGGCGGGTGAGCTGGGATTGGAAGAAGCGATCGAGGAAGCACAGCAGGCGACGCGTCGCTATGCGAAGAGGCAGACCACTTGGTTTCGACATCAGATTATTTCGGATTTTTTGGTTAACGCGCAATATTCGAAAAAATTTGACCCGAAAATCTTTTCATTTATTCGTCTAAATCTGTTGACCCGGCCAATGTGAACCCCTATTGTCCGCGCTCTTTGGACCGGTAAGAACCGGAAACCAAAGGAAAACAGAAGAAAATCCAGAACGGTGGGACTGTGCGGGCGCGTTTTGTCGCGGTTGACCAACCGCGTTGAAACCGATATTGCGACGCACAATTCGTATTGTGCGGATGAACTTGAACGTTAGGAAGGTATGGAGAGCGACATGGCTAGCGAACGAATGACCGGCGCGGAAATTATCATCAAGGCCCTGACGGACCTTGGCGTCGATGTCGTCTTCGGCTATCCCGGTGGCGCCGTCCTGCCGATTTACGACGCGCTTTTCAAGCAAAACCACATCAAGCATATCCTCGTCCGTCAGGAAGGCGGCGCCGTGCACGCGGCGGAAGGCTATGCGCGCTCGACCGGCAAGGTCGGCGTGGTTCTGGTCACCTCGGGACCCGGGGCGACGAACGCGGTGACGGGCCTGACCGATGCGCTGATGGATTCCGTGCCGATCGTGTGCCTCACCGGCCAGGTGCCGACCCATTTGATCGGCAACGACGCCTTTCAGGAGTGCGATACGACCGGCATCACCCGGCCCTGCACCAAGCACAATTATCTGGTCAAGGATACGGAGTCCCTGGCGCGCACGATGCATGAGGCGTTCTACGTCGCACGCTCCGGCCGGCCGGGCCCCGTTGTTGTCGACCTGCCGAAGGACATCCAGTTCGCGGAATGTCCCTATGTCGGGCCTGATGAGGTCAAGCATCCGAGCTACCGGCCGCAAACCCGCGCCAACGCCGATGCGATCGAGCGCGCGGTCGATATCATCGCAAAGGCGGAACGGCCGATCTTCTATGGCGGTGGCGGCATCGTGAATTCCGGCCCGGCCGCCTGCAAGAAGTTCACCGATTTCGTGCGTATGACGGGCTATCCGTGCACGCTGACGCTGATGGGCCTCGGCGCGTTCCCGGGCACCGACCCGCAATTCGTCGGCATGCTGGGTATGCATGGCACCTACGAAGCCAATATGGCGATGCATGAATGCGACGCGCTGATTTGCATCGGTGCCCGCTTCGACGACCGGATCACCGGCCGATTGGATGCGTTCTCGCCGGACTCCACCAAGATCCACATCGACATCGACCCCTCTTCGATCAACAAGAATGTCCGGGTCGATTTGCCGATCGTAGGCGACGTCGGCACCGTGATGGGTCAGCTGGCCAAGGCCTGGAAGGAGCGCGTCAAGCGGCGCTCCAACGGCAAGGCCGTGCGCGAATGGTGGAAAAAGATCGAAGATTGGCAGGGCGTTCAATGCCTCGCCTACAAACAGGACGACAAGCTGATCAAGCCGCAATACGCGATCGAGCGGCTATACGAGCTGACCAGGGATCGGGAAACCTTCATCACCACCGAGGTCGGCCAGCACCAGATGTGGGCGGCGCAGTTCTACAAGTTCGATACGCCGAAGCACTGGATGACCTCGGGTGGCCTCGGCACGATGGGATACGGGTTCCCCTCGGCGATCGGCGTCCAGATTGCGCATCCCGAGAAGCTGGTGGTCGATATCTCCGGTGAGGCTTCCTTCATGATGAACATGCAGGAACTCTCGACCGCCGTGCAGTACCGTTTGCCGGTCAAGATCTTCATCTTGAACAACCAATATATGGGGATGGTCCGCCAATGGCAGGAGCTGCTGCACGGCAGCCGCTATTCCGAGACCTATATGGACTCGCTGCCCGATTTCGTGAAGCTGGCGGAGAGTTTCGGTGCCGTCGGCATGCGCGTAACCAAGCCCGACGAGCTCGACGACATGATCAAAGAGATGATTGCAGTCGATAAGATGGTCATCGCCGATGTCTGTGTGGATCCGTCGGAAAATTGTTTCCCGATGATCCCCTCGGGCTCCGCGCATAACGAAATGATCCTCGGCTCCGAAGCCAAGAGCTTCGGCGAGACGGGCGTTTCCGCCGAAGGCGCGGTGCTCGTCTAAGCGCGGATGACCGATCATGGCTAGAAAAAAGAAAGAGCAGCAGCCCGGTGCTGCGTACAATTTCGTCGATGTGGGCGACAAGGAAGAGCGCCATACATTCGCGGTGCTGGTGGCGAATGAGCCGGGCGTCCTCGCCCGGGTGATCGGCCTGTTCTCCGGCCGCGGCTACAACATTGAGAGTCTGACCGTCGCCGCTGTCTCGGAAGACGGATCGATGTCGAGGATCACCATCGTGACCTCCGGCACGCCGATGATCATCGACCAGATCCGCCATCAGCTCGACCGGCTGGTGCCGGTGCTGGAGGTGCACGATCTGACCGAGGAGGGTCCGTTCGTCGAGCGCGATCTTGCACTGGTCAAAGTGATCTCGAAGTCGCGCTCGCACCAGAGGCGGGAGTCGCTTCGTATCGCCGAGATTTTTGGCGCCGAAGCGGTCGATACGACGACCAGCTCCTTTGTCTTTCAGATGACCGGTTCGCCCGCTAAAGTCGACGCATTCATTGAACTGATGCGCGAGCTCGGCGAAGTCGAGATCGCCCGCAGCGGCAGCGCCGCGATCGCCCGCGGCAATCAGTCGATCTGACTTAATCCAACCCGTTACCGAGGAATTTTCCGATGAGCTATACCTCGAATGTGTTCGAGACCCGTATGGTCAAAATGGCCGACCGCGAAGAAACGATCGTTGCCGGCGGTCGGCACCTGTTTCCGCTGCTGCCGAAGGCATTCGACGGTATCAAACAGATTGGCGTCATCGGTTGGTCGTCTCAGGGACCGGCGCAGGCGCAGAACCTGCGTGAATCGCTGGAAGGTACGGATATTCGTGTGACGGTCGGTCTGCGCGAGGGCTCGTCCTCGATGAAGGAAGCGGAAGCGGTGGGTTTCTCGGCGGCGGACGGCACGCTCGGCGAGATGTACCAGGTGATCCGCGAGAGCGACATGTCGCTCCTGCTGATTTCGGATGCCGCCTTCGCCGAGAACTACAAGGAAATCTTCGCCGCCTTCCGCCCGGGCACGACGCTGGGTCTGAGCCATGGCTTCCTGCTCTCTCATCTGCAGGCGTCGGGTGAAGATTTCCCGAAGGATATCAATGTCGTCGCGGTCTGCCCGAAGGGTATGGGACCGTCGGTGCGCCGGCTCTACGAACAGGGCCGGGAGGTCAACGGCGCCGGCATCAATGCCAGTTTTGCCGTCCATCAGGACGTCAATGGCAAGGCGACCGACTATGCTCTCGGCTGGTCGGTCGGGCTCGGTTCGCCCTATACGTTCGAGACCACGCTGGAATCGGAATACCGCTCCGACATCTTCGGTGAGCGCGGCATCCTGTTGGGTGCGGTACACGGCATCGCGGAGAGCCTTTACGCGCGCTATGTCGGTCAGGGCATGGATAAGGACGATGCTTATCTCAACACCTCGGAATCGATCACCGGCCCGATCAGCAAGTCGATATCGCGCTCCGGTCTGAAGGCCGTCTATGACGAACTTGACGATGGTGAGAAAGCTGCATTCCGCAAGGCGTACAACGCCGCTTACCATCCCTGCCGGGAAATTCTCGAGGAAATCTATGACGACGTCGCCTCCGGCAACGAGGTGCGCAGCGTCATCCAGGCGACCCGGCGGCACGGCACCTACCCGATGGGTAAGATCGACAGCACCGACATGTGGGTGGTCGGCGAAAAGGTGCGGGAGGACGAGTCGCGCAACTACGCGCCGATCAACCCGGAAACCGCCGGGACCTACATGGCGTGCATGATGGCCCAAGTAGATCTGTTGAAAGATCACGGCCACCCCTACTCGGAAATCGCCAATGAATCGATCATCGAGGCCGTCGACTCGCTGAATCCCTATATGGATTACAAGGGTGTCTCCTTCATGGTCGACAATTGCTCGACCACGGCCCGGCTTGGCGCCCGCAAATGGGCCTCGCGGTTCGATTACATTCTGAAGCAGCAGGCCTTTCCCTCGGCCGACGCGGACGCGGTGGCGGACGCGACGCCGTTCGATAAATTCATGGATAACAACATTCACGACGTGCTCAAGGTGTGTGCCGAATTGCGCCCATCGGTTGATATTGCGGTCGTGCCGACGCGGCGGGACTGAGCCGTCGCACACACAGGAGGAAAATAAAAATGCGCGTTTATTACGATCGGGACGCCGACGTTAATCTGGTGAAAGGCAAGAAAATTGCCATCGTCGGCTATGGCAGCCAGGGCCACGCCCATGCGATGAATCTGCGCGATAGCGGCGTGTCGGAAGTCACGGTCGCGCTGCGTCCGGGTTCCGGTTCGGCCGCCAAGGCGGAAGGCGCGGGCTTCAAGGTCATGGCGCCGGCCGATGCGGCCGCCTGGGCCGATATCGTCATGGTCTTGGCCCCGGATGAGATTCAGCGCGACCTGTACAGCGCCGATCTCGGCCCGAACATGAAGCCGGGCGCGGCGATCGCCTTCGCGCACGGCCTCAACATTCATTTCAACCTGATCGAGCCGCGAGACGATATCGATGTGTTCATGATCGCGCCGAAAGGGCCCGGACACACGGTCCGCTCCGAATATGAGCGCGGGGCCGGGGTTCCGTGCCTGATCGCGGTCCATCAGGACGCATCCGGCAATGCCCATGATGTCGGTCTGTCCTATGGCAGTGCCATCGGCGGCGGCCGCGCGGGCATCATCGAGACGACCTTCAAGGAAGAGTGCGAGACCGATCTGTTCGGCGAGCAGGCGGTGCTTTGTGGTGGCCTGACCTCCATGATCCAGGCCGCCTACGAGACATTGGTCGATGCCGGGTACGCGCCTGAAATGGCCTATTTCGAATGCGTGCATGAGGTGAAGCTGATCGTCGATCTGATCTATGAGGGCGGCCTCGCCAACATGCGCTATTCGGTTTCGAATACCGCGGAATATGGCGATTACGTCAGCGGACCGGAAGTCATCGGCGACTCCAGCAAGGAAGCGATGAAGGGCATTCTGAAGCGCATTCAGACTGGCGAGTTCGTGCATATGTGGATGAACGAGTGCGCGGCCGGACAGCCGCGGTTGAAGGCCGAGCGCCGCATGTCAGGCGAGCATTCGCTGGAAGAGGTTGGCGCCCGCCTGCGTGGCATGATGCCGTGGATCGCGGAGAACGCGCTGGTCGATAAATCCAAAAACTGATGCAGCATAGGGCCAAATCGCCCTTGGCGGTGCGGCCTGTTTCCAGATGAACGCCCGGGACGCGATTTATGCGCCCCGGGCGTTTGCGTTTTCATGATCCGTCCGCTTTGACGGCTTATTAAGCATAATTTCTTCGTAAATGCGTGTTTTGAAATAAACTTTAAAGACTTTTTAACTATATCTGTTTTGATTTATTATCCGTGAAGCGTACGATACGTTGTCGCTGAGGATGGATGTAAATACAGCGCTGAACTCGGAAAATGGCGCTGTATGTTGCGGTAAATCGATCTCTGGTGGCGCTGTATACCCGCGAAGCGTCGAAGTCGGCATATAAAGACTTGGGAGTAGGTCGTTAAATATGTTTTCACGTATTTTGGGTATGTTGTCCGCCGATATGGCGATCGATCTTGGAACCGCGAACACGCTGGTCTATGTGAAAGGCCGAGGCATTGTCCTCAACGAGCCTTCGGTCGTTGCCATCGCGGAAATCAAGGGCAAAAAGCAAGTTCTCGCGGTTGGCGACGAGGCGAAGATGATGCTGGGCCGTACGCCCGGCAACATCCAGGCCATCCGCCCGCTTCGTGACGGCGTCATCGCCGATTTCGAAGTTGCCGAGGAGATGATCAAGCACTTTATCCGCAAGGTGCATAACCGGCGTAGCTTCGCCAGCCCGCAGGTCATCATCTGCGTCCCGTCGGGCTCTACGGCCGTGGAGCGGCGCGCGATTCAGGAATCTGCAGAGGCCGCTGGCGCACGCCGGGTCTTCCTGATCGAAGAGCCGATGGCGGCGGCGATCGGTGCGGGTCTTCCGGTCACTGAACCGACGGGCTCGATGGTCGTCGATATCGGCGGCGGGACGACGGAGGTCGCGGTCCTGTCGC